>CAYWHQ010000001.1:0-28268 GCA_964457665.1 uncultured Prolixibacteraceae bacterium
GGATGTCAAATCTCGGAGGTGTATTGTTTTTTACCCCGTTAAAGGGAGTCATCACCAATGAGTATGATCCTCCATCGGGGCATTTTGGGATTGATGTAGTGGCTAAGCAAAACGAAGCAATCAAATCGGTGCTGGACGGAACGGTTTTATTCAGCAACTGGACGGTTGAAACCGGATACGTCATCGGAATCCAGCACATCCAGAATATTGTGTCCATTTATAAGCACAATGCTGTATTACTGAAGAAAATCGGCGATGTTGTAAGAGCAGGAGAACCCATTGCGATTATTGGAGAGTCAGGGGAGACAGCTACCGGACCACACCTGCATCTCGAACTTTGGAGCAACGGATTACCAGTTAACCCCAGGGAGTATATAGTTTTTTGAATTCATCCGCTTTGAGAAAACGACTGGCAATACTAGGCTCCACAGGTTCCATTGGCACTCAGGCACTTGAAGTGGTCAGGCAGCATTCGGATCTTTTTGTGCCGGAGGTGCTGACTGCGGGTAACAACAGCGATCTTCTCATCCGTCAGGCCAGAGAATTTTCACCCAATGCTGTAGTCATAGGAAATACCGGGATGTATCAGGAGGTCAGGGAAGCACTGAAGGATTTTGGGGTCAAAGTCTTTGCGGGGGAGGATGCAATTGAGCAAGTGGTGGAAATGGATTCGGTGGATATGGTGCTCAGCGCTTTGGTGGGATATGCAGGATTAAAACCCACCCTGCGTGCCATTCAGGCAAGAAAAGATATTGCACTGGCCAATAAGGAGGTATTGGTTGTGGCTGGCAGCATCATCACACGAGAGGCTCTCCGGAACCACGTTTTGCTGCTTCCGGTTGATTCTGAGCACTCTGCTGTTTTTCAGTGCCTTGCCGGAGAGCCTGAGCGATCTGCAGAAAAGCTGATACTGACTGCTTCCGGTGGTCCCTTCAGGGGGATGAGCAGGGATTCTCTTTTGAATGCCAGCAGGAATGAAGCATTGAATCATCCCAACTGGAGGATGGGAAACAAAATCACTATTGATTCAGCAACATTGATGAACAAAGGGCTTGAGGTGATAGAAGCTTACTGGCTTTTCGGACTTCCACCTGAATCGATAGATGTTTTGATTCATCCACAGTCGGTTATCCATTCCATGGTTCAGTTCAGGGATGGATCCGTAAAGGCTCAGCTTGGTGTACCCGATATGAGGATACCTATTTTATATGCATTGGGATTTCCCGGCAGAATATCTTCTGATTTTCCCCGTTTGGTATTTTCAGATTATCCTGCGCTGACCTTCGAAATGCCTGACCGTAATCTTTTCAGAGCCCTTGATCTATCCTATTTTGCCCTTGGTAAGGGCGGAAATATGCCCTGTGTCTTGAATGCAGCCAATGAGGTGGCAGTAGATGCCTTTCTCAGGGAACGGATTAGCTTCCTGGATATTCCGGATATCATTGAAAACGCCTTGCAGCATGCTGCCTTTATTCAAAATCCTTCGATTGAGGAGCTCTTAGCAACACATGAAGAGACCATGGGAAAAGCAGGAGAGTTGTTGAAAATGTTTGTTATTTCATGATTTAAAACAAGATATAATGGAAATATTGATTAAAATTCTTCAATTGTTGTTAAGCCTTTCTATCCTGGTGATTTTTCACGAATTGGGTCACTATTTTGCTGCCCGTGTTTTCCGGACCAGGGTAGAGAAGTTCTATCTTTTTTTTAATCCCTGGTTTTCCCTTTTGAAATTCCGGAAAGGTGAAACTGAATACGGGTTGGGCTGGCTGCCCCTGGGCGGATATGTCAAGATCTCGGGTATGATAGATGAATCAATGGATATGGATCAGATGAAACAACCACCCCAGCCCTGGGAGTTCCGTTCAAAACCTGCCTGGCAGCGTCTGATCATTATGCTGGGAGGGGTTACGGTCAATGTTATTCTGGCCATTGTCATATATATCTGCATGCTGCTTTTCTGGGGGGAACAATATCTGCCTGCCGGAGCCGTGAAATATGGCATCACGGTGGATTCAACCGGATACAGGATGGGATTGAGAAACGGCGATATCATCACCGGGGTGGACGGAAAGCATGTTCCCGATTTCATGGATATTCCCAAAACCATCATTCTGGAGGAGGCAAGAAGCATCCAGGTAACCCGGAACGGGAGGGATACATCGATCATCATTCCTGACGGAATGATCAGCGTTCTGATTCAACAGAAGACGCCGGATTTTATATCCGTCAGAATTCCGTTTGAGATCGCCGATTTTATTGCCGGGAGCCCGGCCCGGAAAGCAGGAATGGAAATTAACGACAGAATTATTGGCATCAATGACACCCTCCTGCCGTTTTTTGATCAGTTCAAGTCGACCCTGCAGCACTTTAAGAACCAAACGGTCGATGTAAAAGTGGTAAGGCAGCAGGATACCCTGGGCATCCCTGTCAGGGTGCCCGAAAGCGGTCTTATAGGGGTGTACCCCAGGTCTCCATCTCATTATCTTGAGTTCAGCGAGAAGAGCTATAATATTATCACTGCCATACCTGCCGGTTTTATGCGTACCTGGGAAGGTGCCGGAAATTATCTGAAATCCATAAAATTACTCTTCTCGCAAGAGAAAGCTTATGAATCTGTGGGTGGTTTCATCTCGATTGGCAATATTTTTCCCTCTACGTGGGATTGGCAGGCTTTCTGGTCTCTTACTGCCTTCCTGTCGATCATGCTGGCCATACTGAACGTTTTACCGATCCCAGCCCTGGATGGCGGTCATGTTATGTTTTTGCTTTATGAAATCATTGCCAGAAGAAAGCCGAGTGATAAGTTTCTCGAGTACGCCCAGTATGTCGGAATGATCCTGCTTATCGGGTTACTGATTTTTGCCAATGCCAATGATATCATAAAATTATTCCGATGACATCTTCTCTCAGGGCGCTTCCACTTTATCCCGGAGCGATTTGAATCCTTCTCCCAGAATTTCAGAGGCATCGATGACGGTCATGAATGCCTGGGGGTCGATCTGGTGAATATACTCCTGAAGCATAGATAGTTCCCTTCTGCTGACAACGGTGAATATGATTTTCCGTTCCGCCATGTTATACATGCCTTTCCCGTCGATATAAGTTCCGCCACGATTAAGATTTGTGATGATCTTTTCACGGATCTCCTCATGCCGGTCGGAGATGATGAACAGGCTTTTATCATAGCTGATGCCTTCGAGCACGGCATCTATAACCTTGCCGGTAATGAAAATAACTATCCAGCTGTAGAGGGGGATCTTCCAGTCCTGGAAAACGATCAGTCCGAACAGCACGATTGTTGAATCTACCAGTATCATTAATTGCCCGAGTGGTAACCGGGTATATTTGGCAATAATCGCCGCCACGATATCGCTTCCGCCCGAGGTTGCCCTCGATTTGAATATCAGTCCCAGGCCCAGTCCGATAATGACTCCGCCAAAAACCGAGGAGAGCAGGGCATCACCTTCTACCAGCGGTTTGAATCCCCAGATCCAGGTCAGCAGGTCGGTAAAAACTGCGGTCAGAGAGAACCCGACCACTGTTTTGACGCCAAATCTCGGGCCCAGGAACCTGATTCCAAGTAACGTCAGTGGGATATCGAACATCAGTGCGACCATACCAACCGGTGTTCCGAAAAGATAATGCAATACGATGGATATTCCATATACGCCACCCGGAACGATTTTGTAAGGTGTAATGAAAAAAACGAATCCGGCGGCAAGAATGAAAGCACCGGTAATGATAAGGCTGTAGGATACAAACCATTTCCTTGTGAAGGGTTTCTCTTTTAAAAGCATGAAAGCCATGGTTTTGGGAGTTTTCAAAGATTTATTATGCAAAGATATTTTTTTGTGGTACAATGCCGGTCAGATTGTTTCGTTTTAACGAAACATTATCCGGTTATCAGGGTATAAGGAATAAAATGGATTCTGAAACTGAAAATTGTTGTACTTTTATCCGCTCTTTTAAGGAACACCAACTGACTTGGGTACTCATATAAGTAAAACCGGCAATTACCACCTGATGCTTCCGCGGATCTTCTTTTTGCTGGCCGCCACGATACTGATAATCCCTTCAGGGAATACCCAGCAGGCTCCCCTGCTGACACAGTATATGTTCAACAATATCGTATATAATCCAGCCTTTACCGGACTGGGGGGAGGTATTTGTGCCAATGGTCTCATCCGTGAGCAATATTTCGGATACAAGGATGCAGAAGGGAACAAGGTTTCACCTGAAACCATTTTTCTGACGGTTGATTCACCGATCAAGGCTCTCCACGGAGGGGTCGGAGGCGCAATCTTTCAGGATAAGCTTGGATTTTTCAGGAACATCGGCGTAAAACTCGGCTATGCTTTTCACACCGGTTGGGGGGAAGGTGATTTCTCGGCCGGGATCCATGTTGGTTTACAGAGTGCCAGATGGGATTATTCCAAATTTAAACCGGTGAATGAAGATCCCCTGCTTTCGGAAGCAGAGGAGCCGACAGATATGATTTTTGACATTTCAGCCGGTGTTTTTTACCGGGTTCCTGATAAATTTTATATAGGTTTGTCAGGGGATCAGTTCATTCAGTCGTATGGAAAGAATACTCATTACAGACTGAAACGCCAGTTTTTTCTTACGGGAGGCTATAACTGGCTTTTGCCGAATCATCCGGCTTTTGAACTTCAGCCCTCCGTGCTGTTGATGTACGATGGGGCTGCCTTTCAGTTCAATGTCTCCGCACTTTTACAGTATAACAGAAAGTTCTACGGTGGGTTGGGTTACAGGATTCAGGATGCTGTTATGATCCTTGCCGGGATGACCATTAAGAATTTCAGGATCGGCTTGTCTTATGACATAAGCACCTCTAAACTAAGCAGGTATAATAACGGAAGTTTTGAAGTTATGGTAGGATATTGCTTCAAGATAGAGACGGATAAATTCAGGAAGACTTACAGAAATACAAGATTTTTATAAAAAAATACTACTTTTGCACTTTTATACAATACCAATAAAGCATAACATTGCAAAATAATCTTTGAGAAGCAGCGTTACATTTCTACATTTAACCGGCCAAACAATGAAAAATCTGCTCATTTATGTCGCCATTGCTGTTGTTCTGGGTAGTTGCGGAAACTCAGGCAACGGTGAACTTACCGGGGTCAAGGACCGAAAGAGGTTTTATCAGCCGGATCCTTTTGGAATGGTTTATATCCCCATGGGCAGTTATACCATGGGAGTGAGCGATGAGGATTTGCCTTATACCCAGCTGGCCAATCCCAAAACTGTATCAATTGCCGCCTTTTACATGGACCAGACGGAGATTACCAATAATAAGTACCGTCAGTTTGTCTATTGGGTGCGGGACTCGATCGCACGTCGCATACTGGGTGAAATCCAGCCGGATATCTATTTTATCTCGGAAAACAAGAAAACCGGAGAGACCTTTGATCCGCCCTTCCTGAACTGGGAGGAAAAGATCGAGTGGAACTCGGAACAGCAGGATGTCAGGGATGCGCTGGCTCAGATGTATTTGCCGGAAAATGAGAGATATTTCAGAAGGAAGGAGATTGATACGCGCAAGCTCTATTTTGAATACTATTTCGTTGATCTGAAAGCGGCTGCCATAAAAGATTATGATGCACCGGCTGAGCTCAAGGAGGCCGGTCTTACAAACAGGCCACAAGGGTTGAAAGACCGCTCCGTGTACGTCAGGAAGGAGGTCATCAATGTTTACCCGGATACGCTTTGCTGGATTCACGACTTCACCTATTCTTTTAATGATCCCATCACTGAGAAATATTTCTGGCACCCGGCATATGATAACTACCCGGTTGTCGGGGTGAACTGGAAACAGGCCAATGCATTTTGTATCTGGCGTACCCAATTGAAGAACAGCTATCTTTTTGGAAAGAAAGGAGAATCTTCGATCAGTGATTTCAGACTGCCTACAGAATCTGAATGGGAATGGGCCGCAAGGGGAGGTTACGACGGAAATCCCTATCCATGGGGCGGGCCCTACACCCGGAACGACAAGGGATGCTTCCTGGCCAATTTCAAGCCCAACCGGGGTAACTATATCGATGACGGCGGTTTACACACCGTCATTTGCGGCCATTATCCACCCAATGACTATGGTCTGTACGACATGGCCGGAAATGTGGCTGAATGGACAAGCAGTGCATTTCACCCATCCTCCTATAACTTTTCATGGGATCTTAATCCTGACTATAAATATAATGCCAAGGATTCTGATCCTCCCGACCTTAAGCGGAAAGTTACCCGGGGAGGTTCGTGGAAAGATGTGGCCTATGTGCTGAGAGTATCCACCCGATCACATGAATATCAGGATACCGCCAAATGCTATGTCGGATTCCGTTGCGTGCAGAATTTCCTGGGAAGACAAAAAAATGACAATCCTGCAAGAGCATCACACGTCTATAATTAAACCTGTAAATCATATTTCAGTCTAAACACATTCAACTTTTAAATCTTTTATCACTATGGGTTTACTTGCGTTAGTCAGAACCAAACAGTACCGCAATTTCATGGCCAAGCTCTATGGATGGGGAGCATCGGTTGTTATCATTGGCGCGTTGTTTAAGATCAACCACTATCCCGGAGCAGATATTATGTTGATTGTGGGACTCGGAACAGAATCCATCATCTTTTTCTTCTCCGCTTTTGAACCACCCCACGTGGAACCCGACTGGAGCCTTGTCTATCCGCAGCTTGCCGGAATGTATCATGAATCGGAACTGGATTCTGCCAAAGCGCTGGCTACCGGTGAAACCGTTACACAGGAGCTGGATAAGATGCTCGAACAGGCCAAAATCGGACCGGATTTGATTGAAAGTCTTGGATCCGGTCTGCGGAATCTTTCTGAAACAACCACCCAGCTTTCCAAAGTATCAGATGCCAGCCTTGCCAATGAACAGTTTGTGAGCACTGTGAAGTCGGCCACGGAGTCGGCTTCAGACCTGACCAATTCGTATCGCAAGACCAGCATGGCACTTGAGCACAGCGCATCGGCATCCGAAGAACAAATCCAACATATTCAGGCAACATCGAAAAATGCTTCTGCCCTCTCCCATACATTCGCAGAAGTTTCCGAATCCCTGAAAGCCGACCTTGAGGCCAACAAAGCTTTCTCTGCAAGTCTTACGAACGTAACCAAATCGGCCAACACTTTTGTGGAGAAATACAATGAATCGGTGGATGTCCTGTCAAAAACAACGGCTACACTCAGCACCTCGGCTACTGAAGGCCAGCAGTTCAATCAGCAGTTGCAGCGGATTTCCAATAATCTTTCGGCGCTCAATGCACTCTATGAGCTGCATCTTCAGGGTTCAAACGAACAGATGGAAAATACGAACAAATTCAATACGGTGCTTTCCAGATTTGCGGTTGACATGAATGACACTGTTGCTGCTACTAACCGGTATAAGGAGCAGATGGCCCAGCTTAACAATATTGTGGAGAAGCAGTTACAGACTTCAACCGGTCAGGTAGATGCTTCTGCCCGGATGCAGCAGACCATGAGCAGCTTTATGGAGGAATTGCATGCATCCGTCCAGCATACGGCAAAATTTAAAGAGGAGGTTGACAATCTGGCGAAGAACATCTCTGCCCTCAATAAAGTCTATGGCAATATGTTATCAGCAATGAACATCAATCTCAAGTAACTTTTCCTTCGCCACACAATATTAAATCATACTAAAACAAAAGACTAAATGGCCGGATATAAAGAGACACCGAGGCAAAAGATGATCGGGATGATGTACCTGGTTCTTACGGCGCTCCTGGCACTCAACGTCTCCAAACAGATCCTCGATGCTTTTGTGGTGGTGAATGAAAGTACCGAAACCACCAATGAGAATTTCTCCAAGAAAATCGACAACACATACGATAAATTCAAAATTCAGCATCAGCTCAACCAAACAAAGGTAGAACCGTACTGGATTAAGGCACAAAAGGCTCAGTACCTGTCCAACCGGATGACACGGTACATTGATAGTATCAAGGCCATTGTCATTATGAAAACGGAAAGACTGGATAACCTTGACTCTGCCTGGAACCTGAGCCTTTCGAAAGTGAACAGAAAGGACAATTATGATGTCCCGACATCTTATTTTATAGGCAGTTCCAGCGACGGAAGCTCCGGCCCTGCTCACGAACTCAAACTGGCCATTGAGCAGTACAAAAAGGATATGCTCGTTCTTGTCGATCCCCAGTACAGAAGCGGAATAAAGATGGGACTCGATACCGAGGGCCCCTTCTACGATGCAAGCGGAAACAAGCAGAACTGGGAGATGCATAATTTTTACCATACCATCCTGGCTGCCTGTGTCACAATACTGAATCAGTTGAAAGCAGATGTCTTTAACGCCGAATTCGATGTGGTCAACCACCTGTTTGCCACCATTACCGCCGAAGACTGGAAATTCGACGAGATTCAGGCCAAGGTAATACCCAAAAGCAGTTATATCTTTCTCGGAGAAGAGTATCAGGCTGAAATTCTTGTTGCGGCATACGACACAAAATCAAATCCTGACGTAAGATATATTCTGGGTTCCGATACCATGACGCCGGGAAATTTCAGAAATGGTACCCAGCTGGAGGGAAAGGATGGCGTGGTGAATATCAAGCTCTCCGGGAGTTCAGAAGGTCTTAAGAAATATGCCGGGATTATCAGAATTGTCAGCCCGCTCGGGGATACCATGACATTTCATTTTCATGACGAGTATATCGTTGCAAAACCAGCTTTGACAATTTCGCCAACTAAAATGAATGTATTCTATATTGGAATTGACAACCCGGTCTCAATCACTGTCCCCGGCGGACCTGAGAGGATCGTTCCTGTTATCTCTGCCGGCAAAATCCGCCAGGAAGGGAAGGACTGGATCGTATATGATCTTCCCAAAGGTTCAAAAGAAGCCATTATCACAGTAAGCGCCGTGTTTTCGGGGAAATCAAAGAATATGGGAGCATTCCCGTTCCGTCTGAAAAACATTCCAAATCCGATTGCCAGAATTGCCGGTAAAAGCGACGGCGTGGTTTCAAAAAGCCTTGTGGAGGCCAGTCCCTATATCATACCCGAAATGCCACCGGGATTTGACTTTGACATTAAATTTACCGTTACCTCCTTTACATTCGTAACGGATATACTGGGGGATATTTTTCAGACCAAAGTTCAGGGGAACAGGCTTACACCTGAGATTGTCAAAATGATCAACGGAGCCAGAAAAAACAAACGAATCTGGATTGAGGATATCGTGGCAAAAGGTCCTGCAGGAGAACAGTCTGCGCCAACAATATCTTTGAAAATCAATTAACATAACAACGGAGGAATCATGAAAAAAGCACTCTTCCTGACAATCATAATGATCCTTGCCGCAGGCAGTTATGAGAATCTGTCATCACAGGTTCTGGAAGGCCCGCCACGTGATGGCGTGTACGATAAAACTGCTGTCAACGTGATTCAGCCGATAGCCTATCCTTACCTTCGGGAAGCAGACATCATCTGGACCCGCAGGATCTGGAGAGTCGTGGATATGCGTGAGAAAATGAACCAACCGTTCTATTTTCCCGAACAACCTCAGAACGACTGGAAAAGCTTCGTTCAGATCCTTGTCGATGGTGTCAGGGAAGGTACCATAACCGCCTATTCCATCATGTCGGACCAGTTTCTTTATCCGATCACGGCAAAAGAGTTATCAGACCAGCTGGACAAACCCCAGCGTGTTACCCTCAAGCGTCCCGATAATCCTGATGAGGAGTATGATACCATCATTACCAAAAAATTCGAAGCCAGTGATGTAAAAAAGTTCAGGATCAAGGAAGACTGGTATTTCGACAAGCAGCGCTCTGTGCTGGAGGTCCGTATCCTTGGTATCTGTCCGGTTGGGGATAACCTCGATGAGAAAGGTGAATATCGTGGCGACCAGCCTCTTTTCTGGGTATATTTTCCGGAGTGCCGCGAATTGTTTGCCAGGAATGAGATGTTCAATCTGAAAAACGGTTCTGCTGGCCGGCTGACTTACGATGATGTGTTCATGAAACGGTTATTCGCTTCCTATATTTACAAGGAGGAGAATGTGTATGACCGGAAAATTGACGATTACGCCTTGGGAGTCGATGCACTGCTTGAAGCGGAAAAAGCCAAGAACTCCATTTTTGAGTTTGAATCAAGTCTTTGGGAATATTGATCCTTACTTGGTTCATCGAGTGTGACCATAGCAGGGAAAGACAGTTTTCTGAATACTCCTGTTGAATTTTTAAAAGGGGTAGGACCCGGAAGGGCCTCGGCATTGAAAAAAGAGTTGCAGATCTCCACTTTTGGTGATCTGCTTCTTTTTTTTCCTTTCCGGTATGTGGACAGAACAAGGTTTTATACGATTTCGGAAATATCCGACGACCATACATGGGTTCAGATACGCGGGAGATTGTTGGAGGTCCAGATTACAGGCTCGCTGCAGTCACGGAGGCTCCGGGCCCTGCTAGGGGATGATTCGGGAACCATTGAGCTGGTCTGGTTCAAAGGGTTGCAATGGATTTCCGATAAACTGGAAAAAGGGCAGGAGTGGATCGTTTTCGGGAAGCCTGTCCTGTTCAAGGGGAAATGGAATATCCCACATCCGGAACTTGAAATTCCCAGGACTGATCCGTTACCCATCTCTGAAACCATCCGGCCCATCTATTCCTCTACAGATACCTCCAAATCGAAAGGATTGGATTCAAAAGGTATTGCAAGACTGGTGAAGACCCTCTTGCTGCATGACCACTTTTATGTCCCGGAATCGCTTCCGGAAAAGCTGATAGAGGACCTTCGCCTGATTTCCCGCCAGGATGCATTCCGGCAGATTCATTTTCCCGGAGATCCCGCAGCACTTCAAAAAGCTCAGTCAAGACTCCGGTTTGAGGAGTTATTCTTCATCCAGCTCAGGCTGATCCATCAACGACATACCAGACTTACTACCAGAGAGGGATTTATATTCTCCAGGGTCGGGGAGCATCTGAACTCATTCTACCATCACCATTTGACATTTCCATTGACCGGGGCACAGAAAAGGGTAATCCGTGAGATCAGGGGCGACCTTGGTTCAGGGCATCAGATGAACCGGCTCCTTCAGGGTGATGTGGGCAGCGGAAAAACGATGGTTGCCCTGATGGTGATGCTGATCGCTCTTGATAACGGATACCAGACCTGTTTGATGGCCCCCACCGAAATTCTTGCCCGCCAGCATTTCAGCAATATCTCACGGATGCTTCAGGGGATGAATGTGACGGTGCATCTGCTTACCGGATCGACCTCGAAAACCGAACGGGGAAGGATCGACCATGATCTCAGGGAGGGATCGGTAAATATTTTGATTGGCACTCACGCTTTGATCGAGGAGGAGGTAAAGTTCAGGAATCTGGGGCTTGTAGTGATTGATGAACAACATCGGTTCGGAGTGGTTCAAAGGGCTGCCTTATGGCAGAAAAGTTCTCGTACTCCTCATATACTGGTCATGACAGCCACACCGATACCACGAACATTGGCCATGACATTTTACGGGGATCTTGAAACCTCGGTGATCGATGAAATGCCGCCGGGACGAAAACCGGTGGTGACCAGGCACGCCCGGGAGTCAAACCGGCTGCAGGTCATAAGTTTTATCAGGAAAAAGATCAGGGAGGGGACACAGGTTTATATCGTATATCCGCTGATTAAGGAGTCGGAAACACTCGATCTGAAAAACCTCACGGAAGGCTTTCGGGCAATTCGGCTGGAGTTTCCCGAACCTCAGTATAACGTTTGCATGGTTCACGGAAGGATGAAGCAACAGGAGAAAGAAGCCGCTATGAGCAGCTTCTTACAGGGGACATCCCATATTATGGTTGCGACTACGGTCATTGAAGTAGGGGTGGATGTTCCTAATGCATCCCTGATGATCGTGGAAAATGCTGAAAGGTTCGGGCTAGCCCAGCTCCACCAGCTCAGGGGAAGGGTCGGCAGAGGGGCGGCACAATCCTGGTGTATCCTAATGACTTCCAATGAATTATCGGCCGATGCCATGAAACGGATATCGGCCATGGTCAAAACTACCGATGGTTTTGAAATTGCTGAAATGGATCTCAGGCTAAGGGGTCCGGGTGATCTTCAGGGTACACAGCAGAGTGGAATTCTGAATCTGAAAATTGCCGATATCGTCCGGGACGAGAAACTGCTCAAATTTGCACGTAATGTTGCGTCAGAGATCATTACCGAAGATCCTTCCCTTTCGCTTGAGAAAAACAGACCTTTGGCCGATCACCTTAATCACATCAGGGATTCGGGTCAGAATTGGGGGTTGATCTCTTAGTTATGTACCGGATTATTACTACTTTTGTTCACCTCAATCCAGAGGATCAATGAAAATTTCCTATCGCTGGCTGATGAACTATACTGCCCTGGAGATCGGGGCCGACCGCATTGCGGAAATGCTTACCGGATGCGGCCTGGAAGTGGAAAGTACTGAAACCTACCGAAACATAGGAGGAGGCCTTGATCAGGTTGTAATCGGAGAAGTGGTGGAATGTTTTCCGCATCCGGATTCCGATCATCTGAAAATTACACGGGTTAATACTGGTCAACCGGAACTACTCCAGGTGGTCTGCGGGGCATCGAATGTTGCCAGCGGCCAGAAGGTTGTGGTTGCCATGCCAGGCGCCAGACTCTTCTCCGGAGACAAGGAGATCATCATAGGGAAGACCAGGATCAGGGGGGAATTTTCTGAGGGCATGATATGCGCCGAGGATGAGCTGGGCATCAGCGACGACCATTCCGGAATCATGGTTCTTTCACCTGACGCAGTACCGGGAACTTCGGCAAAAGAGTATTTTGATGTATTTGAAGATATTGTCTTCACTATTGGACTGACGCCCAACAGAACCGATGCTACTTCCCATACAGGCGTTGCCCGCGATCTGATTGCCGTGTTCAACAATGCCGGAAAGGATAAATTTTCAGAAGTGAACGATATCCGGCTGATCATGCCGGACATCAGCACATTTCGTGAAGGCATGGGTGCTTTCGCGACAAGGGTGGTGGTTGAAGATACCATCGCCTGCATAAGATACAGTGGATTGAATATTACCGGAATTACCGTTACTGAATCCCCCGGGTGGCTGAAGAATTTTCTCCAGGCCGTCGGCATCAGGCCGATTAACAATGTTGTGGATGTCACCAATTTCATCCTGATGGAATTAGGCCAGCCACTTCATGCTTTTAATACCGACAAAATTGCGGGGAATACTGTAGTGGTCAGGAAAAGTAAAGAGGGTGCCAGATTTCTTACCCTCGACGGGATTGAAAGAATCCTCTCAGCTGAGGATCTGATGATATGCGATGCGGAGAATCCCATGTGTATCGGAGGCGTTTTCGGAGGTTGGGCGTCAGGAGTTACCGTGGAAACGAAAAACATCTTTCTGGAGAGCGCTTGTTTCGATCCGCTGCATATCCGCAAAACATCCCGCAGGCATGCCCTCCAGACCGACGCATCATTCCGTTTTGAAAGGGGAACAGATCCGGAAATGACAATCTTTGCGCTGAAAAGAGCAGCGCTTCTTATCACCATGATTGCAGGGGGAAGTGTTTCGTCACGGATCACAGATATTTACCCGGTTCCTTTCAAACCGGCCCGGGTGAGGTTATCGTATGATTTCCTCGACAGGATTGCCGGCAAAATCCTCGACAGGGAGGTGACCGGAAATATCCTGAAGGATCTTGGTATCGGTATTGAACCATCGGAGAATGGATTGATGGCGAGCGTTCCCGGTTTCAAGGTGGATGTGAACAGGGAAGCCGACCTGGCAGAAGAGATCCTGAGAATCTATGGATATAATAATATCGGCATACCTGAAGAGGTGCATGCCTCTCTATCCTGGTCCACATTTCCAGATCGATGGAAACTTCGTTCGATTGTTTCGGAGGTGCTTTGTTCTCAGGGTTTTACCGAAATAATGAACAACTCCCTGACAAGGTCATCCTATTATGAATCCGGTCAATCCTTTCCCAGGGAGGGGTGCGTAATGATTATGAACCCGCTCAGCAGGGAACTGGATGCCATGCGTCAGACTTTGCTTTTCGGAGGACTGGAGTCCATAACATATAACCGGAACAGGAAAGTCACGGATCTGAAGTTTTTTGAATTCGGTTCGGTATACATCCGGACAGAAACCCAAAACGACACCCCGGTGGAGGGAATTCTGGAGAAAGAGGAACTGGCGGTTTTTTTAACGGGTAGAAAAGAGCCTGATAACTGGAATTCTGCCGGAGGCATGGTCGACCATTACGATATAAAAGGAATAGTTACTGCCCTTTTCTGCAGGCTTGGACTGGATCCCGATGGTTTTTCACTACATCCTTTTTCCAGTGATGAGCTTACGGATGGTACAGAATGGAGGTGGCAGGGAAAACGGGTCGGTGTGACGGGAGAGGTCCGACAGCCGGTATTGAAAGTGACCGATTGTAAGGCAGCGGTTTTTTATGCCTGTCTCGACTGGACTGACATACTGAAGATACTTCCGGAAGATGCTACCAGGTTCAGGGAGTTGCCAAAGTATCCGGAAGTACGACGGGATCTTGCCTTGCTGCTGGATCAGAGCGTAACGTTCGAAACCCTGAAGGAACTTGCCTACCGGAATGGGAAATCCTTGCTGCGGCAGGTCATTCTCTTTGATGTGTATGAAGGAGAAAAGATTGAAGCAGGGAAGAAGTCCTATGCGATTGGCTTTATTCTGAGAGATGACAGCATGACACTCACCGACCAGGTAATCGATGGTGTGATGGCGCAGATAGTCAAAGCATACACGGAGATATTGCACGCCCAGATAAGATAATCCAATATTTACATTATGACAGCAAATAATCAGGAACTCAGGTATTCTATCAGTCCGGCAGGGGAGAAGTACCCGTTGCCTCAGCAAATGGATTACGACAAAGAGATCAAACGAATTGAAAAACTGGTAACCCAGGCCAAAAAGCAGAACAAGGAGATTGTGGTTGTCATGGGCCTGGGTTTTGTTGGTGCCGTCATGGCAGCCATTGTAGCCGACACACGGGATAAGAAAGGCAGAAATACGAAACTTGTGATTGGATGTCAGCGGCCCAGCACCCGCAGTTACTGGAAGATTCCCATGATCAATAACGGTGTTTCACCGGTTAAAGCTGAAGATCCCGAGGTAGACATACTGATTGAAAGATGTGTGCTCCAAAACAAGTCTCTCCTTGCCACTTTTCACAGTGAATGTCTACGTTTCGCCGATTGCGTGGTGGTGGATGTTCAGTGCGATTATTCAAAGAAGGAACTTGGCAATATGAAGAATGGCGAGGCTGATATGGCTGCCCTGGAGGATACAATGCGGACCATCGGTGAAAAAATCCCGCCGGAATGCCTGGTGCTGATCGAAACCACGGTAGCGCCGGGAACAACAGAGTTTGTAGCATGGCCGATACTGAAGAAGGAGTTCCAGAAAAGAAAGATCAGTTCAGTTCCTTTGCTGGCTCACAGTTTTGAACGCGTCATGCCGGGTAAGGATTATGTGGCAAGCATTCGTGATTTCTGGAGGGTTTGTTCCGGTTGTGAAGAAAATGCACGCAGGAGGGTAGAAAAGTTCCTGCATGAGGTGCTGAATACCAAAGATTTTCCTTTGACTGTTATGGACAGGCCTATTGAATCGGAAACCACCAAGATCGTTGAAAACTCATACAGGGCGACCATTCTTGCGTTCCTGAATGAATGGAGTCTTTTTGCTGAAAGAAACGGTGTTGACCTTATCAAGGTCATTCAGGCCATCAAAATGCGTCCGACCCATAATAATATGATTTTTCCGGGCCCCGGGATCGGAGGTTACTGTTTACCAAAGGACGGAGGACTTGGGTTCTGGGCATATAAACACATTCTGGGTTTTGAGGATGGCGAAAAGATTTTCCGGATTACCCCTGCTGCCATTGACATCAATGATACCCGGGGATTGCATGTGGCAGAACTCACGCGCGACGCGCTGAGGAATATGGGACGATACATAGCAGGTGCACAGGTCCTGTTATGCGGAGCAAGTTACCGGCAGGATGTGGGAGATACGAGATACAGCGGAAGCGAGATGGTTGTGCGGAAGCTTACCGAGATGAGCGCAGAGATACGTATCCATGATCCTTATGTGGATCACTGGTATGAATTGGAGGAACAGGATGTTTATCCGGCTCCGGGACATAGCTGGAAACGGTTTTTCCGGAACCAGGAGGGACTTAGGAACACGCTGGTTCACAAGGATCTGAAAAAAGCCATCCGGGGAGTGGAGGCATTGATTCTGGCGGTTCCGCACGCTCAGTATCTGGGACTCGACCCGGATACGATAGTTAAATGGGCAGGTGGTCCTATTGCTGTAATTGATGCTTTTGGTATTCTTGACGATAAAAGGATTCGCCGTTATTTTGAACTGGGATGTGAAGTCAAAGCCCTCGGCAGGGGACATATCACACGCCTGAAACAGGAGGTAAGAAAACAAAAATAATTGCTAATATTTTCGTAATTTAGGGGGATGGATTTATTATCGGTCAAACAGCGCTTTGGGATCATAGGCAATTCGCCATTGCTCGACAGGGCTATTGATATTGCACGTCAGGTGGCGGCAACCGATATCACCGTTTTGATCACCGGGGAGAGTGGAACAGGAAAGGAGTTTTTTCCAAAAATCATTCATCAGCTCAGTGCCCGGAAGCATGGCCCCTATATTGCGGTAAATTGCGGTGCTATCCCGGAAGGGACGATCGACTCGGAATTATTCGGCCATGAAAAAGGATCTTTCACCGGCGCACATGAAGCCCGGAAAGGATATTTTGAAGTAGTGAATGGCGGTACCATCTTTTTGGATGAAGTGGCTGAATTGCCGCTTGGAACACAGGTTCGCCTTCTCAGGGTACTCGAAACGGGAGAGTTTATCAGGGTTGGTTCCTCGAAAGTCCTTAAAACAAATGTCAGAGTTGTAGGAGCCACCAACGTGGATGTTCCGCAAGCAGTTGCTTCCGGAAAGTTTCGCCAGGACCTATACTACCGGCTGAATACTGTTCCGATTTTCGTACCACCGCTCAGGGAGAGGAAGGAAGACATTTATCTGCTCTTCAGGAAATTCGCCTCCGATGCCGCCGAACGCTTCAGAATGCCTTCTATTCAGCTGGACGAGAAGGCACAACAGATGCTGACAGCATACCGGTGGCCAGGGAATATCAGGCAACTTAAAAATCTGACAGAGCAGATATCAATCATTGAGAAAAATCGTTTGATCGATGCCGATGTTCTGCTGAAGTATATGCCGCAAGCGCATTCCAGTGATCTTCCGGTACTTTATAAGGGAGATGATGCATCCAGGATCAGCGAAAGAGAGTTACTGTATAAGGTGCTATTCGACATGAAGAAGGATATGACCGACCTTAAGCAGCTGGTCATGAACCTTCTCCGAAGTGAAGATGCCATCAGCAATGAAATGGGGGACAACATGCATCTTATCCGCCGGTTATATCAGGACTTTGAATTGACAAAAGAGCAGCCCACACCTATGGTGGTAGGTCCCGACACCTCTCTTCATGTTGCTGAACAGGAAACTTTCGAGGAGCCGGAGGAGATCACGGAATCACTTTCGCTGCTTGACCATGAGAAGGGGTTCATCCGGAAAGCACTGACGAAACATGACGGTAAACGAAAAGATGCCGCCAGGGAACTGGGCATTTCCGAAAGGACCCTATATCGAAAGATTAAAGAGTATAATCTTGATTGAGCGATGCTGTACGCTATGGATAACAGCTTTTCTTTAAGAAATGTTCTTACGGGTATTTTTTTTCTGATACTCATGGCAGGATGCAGTGTTAACTATTCCTTCACAGGTGCATCCATTTCAGCCAATGTGAAAACTATCTCCGTACCTTACTTCCCGAACAAAAGCACGACTGTAATTCCAACGCTCAGCCGCACCATTACCGATGCCCTCAGAGATTACTATACTTCACAGACCAATCTGGTGATGGTTGAAAGAAACGGCGATCTTCAGGTGGATGGTGAAATTACAGGATATGTTGTTCAACCGGTTGCCATTCAGGGGAATGAAACAGCCGCCATGAACCGCCTTACGATCACCGTTAAGGTCAAGTTCACCAATAAGATCGAGGAGAAGCAGAGTTTTGAGGATGCTACTTTTTCAAGATACCTCGATTATCCTGTATCCAGGGATCTTTCAACCATTCAGGAAGAGCTTATCTTAGGGATCACAGAACAGCTGGTACAGGATATCTTTAATAAAACAGTGGTCAACTGGTGAAGGATGAATAAACAGGATTTCAATACTTTAGTCACCAATCCCGGTTTAATCAACGAACAGGGGATGTCGCTTATTCAGACCATCATTGGCAGATTCCCATATTGTCAGTCAGCGCATCTGTTGCAGGCATATTATTTATACAGGAGCAAGGATCCCCGCTTTGAGGAGGTGATGAAGAAGAGCGCGGTTTATCTTGGTGACAGAAGAAGGCTCAGGTCACTTCAGCAGGAATGGGATCAGGAATTGGAAGTTGTGACAGAACCGCTGTCACAGGAGGAGGGGACGCAGCAGGGAGAGATATCCGAGACAACGGAGTTTCCCATAACCGAGCAGGATATTGACCTCGGAAAGGTCATGGAGCTACTTTCTGAGGATCCTGATACCCTTCCGGAAGTCACCGATGTGTCTGACGTCCCGGTTCCAGTTATTTCAGCATCAACCAGACCAGAAACGCCAGCAGTGGATGCGGCCGGGAAAAATGTTCCTGCAGAAACCGTTCCTCCATCCGCATCAACGTGTTCCAGGGATGATCTGCTTGCCATCGTGAAGAAACGGCTTGCCGAAATTCAATCCGGAAAAGAGTATGAGCCGGTGTCATTGAAGGAGATCCTTCATCAACCACCGCCTATCTCCAAGGAGGAGCTTATCGACCGTTTTATCATCAATGAACCCCAGATTACCAGACCAAAGGTTTCTTTCAATGCACCTTCTGACAATATCCAAAAAGGAAATACTGATGACGGGGAGATCGTTTCTGAAACCCTTGCAAAACTCTATGCCAGTCAGGGTAATT
This sequence comes from uncultured Prolixibacteraceae bacterium, assembly GCA_964457665.1. Taxonomy (GTDB): domain Bacteria; phylum Bacteroidota; class Bacteroidia; order Bacteroidales; family FEN-979; genus CAYWHQ01. The sequence goes on from CAYWHQ010000001.1 coordinate 19,118, forward strand.
CACACAAAGCCATTCAGATTTATCAGAAATTGTCTTTGGTAATTCCGGAAAAAAGTCGTTACTTTGCAGCCCAAATTCAAAAACTGAGACATTAATCATCCGGATCTTTCACGGATAAATCAATCTTATTATGGGACTATATATTCTGATTGCTGTATTAATGCTGATTGCCAGTGTACTGATGGTGCTGGTCGTCCTGGTCCAGAACTCGAAAGGGGGAGGACTTGCTTCCAATTTTGCCTCATCTAACCAGTTTATGGGGGTACGAAAAACTGCCGACTTTCTGGAAAAAGCAACCTGGACGCTTGCAATTGCCATGCTGGTTTTGAGTGTATTCTCAATTTTTGTGATTCCTAAAAGTACAGGCACACAGCAGACCATGGAGAGTGAGATCCAGAAGCAGATCGATGAGTCGAAGGCAACACCTATTACTGATTATCAGGCCCCTCCGGCGAACTGAGAACTATTACAACGTATTGAAACCGCCTTCATGGCGGTTTTTTTATGTCAGTTTGTCATACGGATCCAACAGTTGGCAGAAGATCTTATTGAAATTTCCTGCCAACAGGTGTCAAAAATGCATTTTAAAAACTCTGGCATAAAATATGACCATTGCGAACAAAACCATACAGGTCAATATTCATGTATAACTAAAAAAATATCAAAATGACAAAACTGAAGATTAAACCCCTTGCCGACCGGGTTGTTGTGGAGCCCGCTCCCGCAGAAGAGAAAACAGCCGGCGGAATTATCATTCCCGATACCGCTAAGGAAAAACCCCAGAAAGGAACCATCATGGCTGTTGGTCCTGGAAAAAAGGACGAACCTCTTACCGTCAAGGTAGGCGATGTTGTTTTGTATGGAAAATATTCCGGCACAGAAATCACCATCGATGGTGAGAACTATCTCATCATGCGTGAATCCGATATTGTTGCAATCATCTGAGGCAATAATATTTATCAGAATTATTTATAAACATATCAAAAAATTAAAGAAATGGCAAAAGACATTTATTTCAATATAAAGGCGAGAGAAGCACTGAAAACAGGGGTGGATGCTCTTTCAAACGCAGTGAAAGTAACACTGGGGCCCAAAGGCAGGAATGTGATTATCGAGAAATCCTATGGTTCGCCGGTGGTCACAAAAGATGGTGTAACGGTTGCCAAGGAGGTTGAGCTGAAAGATCCGGTGGAAAACATGGGAGCACAGATGGTGAAGGAAGTTGCCAGCAAAACCAGTGACATTGCCGGTGACGGAACAACCACGGCCACTGTTCTGGCGCAATCGATATTTACTACAGGTCTGAAAAATGTGACCGCCGGAGCCAATCCGATGGACCTCAAACGCGGTATTGACAAGGCTGTGATTGAAGTGATCAAGTCGCTGAAAAATCAGACCAGGCAGGTTGGCGACAGCATGGAAAAGATTGAACAGGTTGCCTCGGTATCTGCCAACAACGACACCTTCATTGGCAAAATGATCGCCGAAGCCATGGGGAAGGTTAAGAAGGAAGGCGTCATAACCATCGAAGAGGCCAAAGGCATCGAAACCACTGTGAAAGTTGTGGAAGGAATGCAGTTTGACCGCGGGTATATTTCTCCCTACTTTGTAACTGATACGGAGAAAATGGAAGTAGTATATGACAATCCGTATATACTTATTCACGACAAGAAGATCTCAGTCATGAAAGACCTTCTTCCTGTGCTTGAAAAAGTCGTTCAGACCGGTCGTCCCATGATCATTATCAGCGAAGATATGGAAGGAGAGGCTTTGGCGACACTCGTTGTGAACAAGATCCGCGGAACACTCAAGGTTGCCGCAGTAAAGGCTCCCGGTTTCGGCGACCGCCGCAAGGAGATGCTTGAGGATATTGCCGTCCTTACTGGTGGTACAGTGATCAGCGAGGAGAAAGGATATAAACTGGAAGATTCTACACTTCAGTATCTCGGTCAGGCTGAAAAGGTGACGATCGACAAGGAAAATACAACGATCATTAACGGACAGGGAAAGAAATCGGACATTAACGGCCGTATTAATCAGATCAAATCCCAGATCGACAAGACCACCAGCGATTATGACCGTGAAAAACTGCAGGAACGGCTTGCAAAACTGGCAGGCGGTGTAGCCGTGATCTATGTGGGTGCTGCTTCCGAAGTGGAGATGAAGGAAAAGAAAGACCGCTTCGATGATGCGCTGCATGCTACCCGTGCGGCTATCGAAGAGGGGATCATCCCGGGAGGTGGCGTGGCATTCCTGCGCGCACAGATAGACATTGAAAAAATGAAAGGCGACAATGAGGATGAGAACACTGGCATTGCCATTGTTAAACGTGCCCTGGAAGAACCACTCCGTCAGATCGTGGAGAATGCAGGAATGGAAGGCTCAGTAATCATCCAGAAGGTAAAGACCGGTAAAGATGATTACGGCTTCAATGCCCGGACCGAAGAGTATGAAAACCTCTACCAGAGCGGTGTGATCGATCCGACCAAGGTAGCCCGGGTAGCCCTCGAGAATGCAGCTTCCATTGCAAGCATGCTGCTCACCACAGAGTGTGTGCTGGTTACGCATAAGGAAGAAAAACCGGCCGGCGGCCCTCCAATGAATCCTGGCATGGGCGGAATGGACGGGATGTATTAATAGTTAAAAACCTTGTTTATAAAAAGCCCCGTCACCTCGGGGCTTTTTTCATTCCTTTTGGGTAATATTGTAACTGATAAAATATCTGATTATGAAGATGATTCTACTTTTGGTCATTGCAGCTACCCTGTTCATCACAGGCACAGCTGCACAGAATCCCCGGGACGGGATTGTTCCGGTTGACCCTGAGTCGGGGAAAATCATGTACAGGGAGGTAGTGGAACAGAGTGGCACACCGGCATACCTTTACGACAGAGCCATTGAATGGTTCGGATATTATTATGTGAATGCGCAATCGGTATATTCTGTCCAGGACAAAACCAATGGCAAAATTGAAGGAGTAGGGAGGATGAAGATTTACCGGCAGGATGAGAATGCAGGGGTGAAAGTGGATGCAGGCCTGATAACCTATACGATCCGGCTTGAACTCAGGGATAATAAATATCGGTATACGATCACAGATTTCAACCTGAAGAGCAGCTCCAGATTCCCGATAGAAAAATGGCTGAACAAAACCGACCCGGCATACAATCCCAATTGGGATGTCTATCTTTATCAAATAGATACAACAATGCAAAGGCTTACCTCATCGTTGATTGAAAAGATGAAGCCTGTTGTAAAGAAAACCGATGAGTGGTAGTGAAATACCCGATATCAGGGAATGTGATGCTGCAATATTGGCAGATTTTCTTCAACAGAAGGGAGAACCTGCTTTCCGGCTTCTTCAGATCAACCGATGGATCTGGGAAAAAGGTTCACGATCTTTTGACACGATGTCGAATCTTCCGTTGCACACCCGTAACCTCCTGCAGCAGCATTTCCGGCTTAACCCTGCCATTGCACGGGATCATTTCACCAGTACCGACGGTACAATCAAGATAGTTTTTGGCCTGCACGACGGACTGCAGGTTGAAGGTGTTCTGATCCCATCCTCGGGCAGGACCACTGCCTGTATATCTTCGCAGGCCGGGTGCCCTCTGGGATGCAGGTTTTGCGCAACGGGTCGGCTTGGATTCGGAAGAAACCTATCATCCGGTGAAATCTTTGACCAGGTTTTCTATCTGAATTCCCTTTCCCTGGAACGGTATGGAACATCTCTTTCAAACGTGGTATATATGGGAATGGGAGAACCACTGCTGAACTATCCGAACGTATTGCGCTCGGTCGAAAAGATCACAGGAGATGATGGGATGGCCATGTCGTCACAGCGGATAACCCTTTCAAGCGTTGGTATTCCGCACATGATCAGGAAAATGGCGGATGACAGACTAAAAATTCACCTTGCACTTTCTCTCCATGTTGCATATGACGAAAAACGATCGGAGATAATTCCCATTAACCGTACGCACCCGCTCGGTGATCTTTCGGATGCATTAAAGTATTACTACACCAAGACACGGAAACGGTTTACCATAGAGTATATCCTTTTCCGTGACGTCAACGACTCTGTTGAAGATGCCCGGTTGTTGAGTGATTTCTGCCGGCGTTTTCCGGTAAAGATCAATCTTTTGCATTACAATCCGGTTCCCGGGTTACCCTATATGGAAACAACAGCTGAAAGGATGCAAGCCTTTGCAAAATTCCTGCAGGAGAAGAAGAATATGGTGGTTAACATCCGGCAGAGCAGAGGTTACGATATCATGGCGGCGTGTGGTCAGCTTGCAGGTATTACCATTTAACTGTTTAAAGAAATATCATATGATGGATAACTTCAAAATTTCCGGTAACATAGTTGATGTTGTTGCAGGCAGGATTTTCAAAGGATCCGTTGAGGTGTCGGGGAGTACCATACTGAAGGTGACCGAAGAGGATTGTCCGGAGCAACAGTATATTCTGCCGGGGCTGATAGATGCCCACATACATATTGAAAGCTCCATGCTGATCCCGTCGGAATTCGCCCGTCTCGCAGTGGTACACGGAACAACCGGATCCGTGTCGGATCCTCATGAGATAGCCAATGTGACGGGGATACCAGGTATTAGGTTCATGATCAGGAATGGCCTGAAAGTTCCTTTCCGGTTTTGTTTCGGCGCCCCGTCCTGCGTACCAGCCACCTCATTTGAAACTTCAGGCGCCAGGCTGGGTGTGAAGGAGGTTGCAGAACTGCTGGAGATGAAAGAGATAGGTTATCTGAGTGAAATGATGAACTTCCCAGGCGTATTAGTCAGCGATCCTGAGGTTATGGCTAAATTGGATCTTGCCAGAAGTGCTGGTAAATCCGTCGACGGGCACGCACCCGGACTCCGGCGTGAAGATGTCCGCCGGTATATTGAAGCGGGTATTTCGACCGATCATGAATGTTTCTCCAGGGAAGAAGCGTTGGAAAAAATCGGGTACGGTATGAAGATACTGATCCGCGAAGGCAGCGCTGCCAAAAACTTTGAAGCGCTGTACAGCCTGATCGATGAGTACCCGGAGATGGTGATGCTGTGTTCCGATGACAAGCATCCTGATGATCTTGTGCAGGGACATATCAATAAGATCGCTGCCCGCGCCATCTCCATGGGAATAGATCCGGTGAAGGTTTTGCGCGCCTGCACATTGAATCCGGTAAGGCACTACGGACTGTCTTGCGGACTGCTTCAGCCCGGCGATCCGGCTGATTTTATTACCACATTTGATCTGAAGGAGTTCACGGTCACATCAACCTATATCAACGGGATCAAGGTGGCTGACCAGGGCCACTCCCTGATTGCCCCGGTAGCAGAAACACCGTTCAACAATTTTCATGGTAATCCCATTGAGCCTGCCTCGCTGGCCGTCAGGGCAGGGAAAGGCAGGATAAGAGTGATAGAAGCCTATGACGGACAGCTTATCACCGGGGAGGTTCTGACAGATCCAAAAATTGAAAACGGCCTGCTGGTGAGTGATCCGGAAAATGATATTCTGAAAATGGTTGTACTCAACCGATATTCGACTTCCTATCCTGCCGTGGGATTTATCAAAAGTTTCGGGATAAGGGAGGGCGCGATCGCCTCCTGCGTAGCCCACGACAGCCATAATATCGTGGCAGTGGGGGATGATGATACCATGATTGCCGAAGCGATCAATATGATCATCAAGAACAGGGGGGGTATATCAATTGCAGGTAAAAACCAGAAACTGAGTTTGCCGTTACCATTTGCAGGCATCATGTCGGGAGATAACGGATACGATGTGGCAACCCTCTACGGTAAGATTGATCAGCATGCGAAGCGGATGGGCAGCCGTTTGCATGCCCCCTTCATGACTTTATCCTTTATGGCCCTGCTCGTAATTCCTGCGCTTAAATTGAGTGACAAGGGACTTTTCGACGGAAGGTCATTCACCTTCTGTAACATTATGGAATCCTGAACTGATAACATTATATTTATATATTTATTGGGATATTATATTTTTTATTACTTTTGCATCAATTAAATTAACATTTTCATGAAAAAGAAATCACAACTCGACCTTCAGAAGCTTGAAACAGCTGCCAGCAAACTTCGCGCGATGTCACACCCGATGCGCATTGCCATCATCGACCTGTTGACCGATAACAAAAAGCTCACGGTAACAGAGATTTATGAACATCTTAATATTGAACAGGCTTCTGCATCCCACCACCTGAATATTCTGAAGAACAAAGGACTTCTTGAATCGAAAAGGGATGGAAAAATGATTTATTATTCGCTGAAAACACATGTCCTTTCCAACGTGATTGATTGCATCAATCAATGTGTTCAGCATTGACCCTGAAAAGTCACTCTTCGACCGACCAAAATTCTTCTACCTCCCAGTTTGCCCTCAGTTCAATGGTTTTCGGGAGGTAGAAGACTTTCTCAGGTTGCAGTTTCAAACCAAGGTTTCCCGTATCCCAGCGGGAATTTTTATTTATATCAAAAACCGCTTTGATCTTATAGCGTGAAGGCCTCAGGTATTCAAATCGGAGTTGTTCCGGCCTTGTTATATATTTTTCAATTATGATATCCTCTTTTTCGGTGAGGAGCTGAATAATTAAAGGTCCGGGAAGTTCCCGGACGGTCAGGATCAGCGAACCGAATTCTTTCTGGAGGCGGGTTTTGAAATCATGCCTGATGGTGTCGTGTGAACTGCCGTTCAAAGATATAAAGGTGGAGTCGGGAATGATCAGCCGGTAGCTCTTCCCCTCTTTCCATGCGAAGGGGATAATGATGGTTCTGTTGATGCTGTCGGCCATTGACCCTCCAGGGAAAGTGGTATCTTTTTCCTGGATGAGGAGAATACGGCTGAAGTCCCATGACCTGAGCGGAAAGCCGCATTCAATGGTGAAGTTTCCTGTGAATTGGTTGAATGTACCTGTTTTTCCTGGGCTGCTTATCTGAAGTACAGGAAGATCATCCTCTTTTTCTCCCTTTTTCTTTTTTCCAGGAGGGCGAAGTGAGAGTTCCAGGGTGTCGATTATCTGGTCGGGTTCTGTCAGCACAGCTTTGAGTGTATCAGGTACCTTGCCTGTAAACCAGAAGGTAAGGGTGTCTTTGCGGGAATTTAATTCGGAGAGTATTCCCTCCGGGATGGAGTCTTCTGTCAGGGGAACGAGCCTGGGATTGATGGAAGGGAAACGCAGCAGTATCTTCAGGCATCCGGGGGTGGGAATGGCAGTTTTGGCTATGGCCTGGGCAGAGTCAATCTGTTCAAAGAGGCGTATGGTATTGACTTGGAGTGTATCCCTCACAGTGTCGGTAGCCATGACCTCATTTGCTGTGGTATCAGCAATAACCGATGTATCGTTTACGACGGGTTTAATATAAACCGGCAGAATAAGGCTGTCGGCAAAACCGATGAGTTCTGATGGCTGATCATAAAAGTTATTTCCATTCAGATCTTTAAGGGCAATCAGTTTCATTTTCCGGTTCATCAGATTACGAAACCTGAATTTCCCGTCTTCGCCGGAGCGCGCCAGATAGTAAGGTTTGATCCTGAATGGAAGCGAATCGAAAGGGATGGTGTCGTTATTGTCCAGATAGAGGAGCAGGGAGATCTCTTTCTGGGGAGTGAGATTGAAGGCACTGATAACCTTACCTTCCAGAGACAGGGAGTCAATACTGGTTCCGGTAGAAAAAACATAGGAGAAATCCGCAAGGGGATTACTTTCTGTAAGATCGGAGATGCATTTGCCAAAATTGAAGATATAGGTGGTATTGGCCCTTAATGAATCGTTCAGTTGCACGATAAGGCTTTTACCTCTGAGGCGAAAGTCGGGTGCTTCAGATAAAGGAGGGGAGATCGTGACTTCTGTCGAGGTATTTTTCAGGTTGACGAATTCGTCGAAGATTATCCTGAAAGATTTTTCTCTGAATCCTGTGGAGAAGTTCGGTGGTTCGCATGCAAGGACTTCCGGTGGCCGGATATCTTTTGGACCTCCGGTTGGAGTGACAGGATTTGCACAACCGAATAAGATCAGGGTAAGTGTAATAAAACAGAGAAGACGAAATTGCAGATTACAGGGTTCCACCGGTATGCGATCAGTGTTTGAAAGCCCAAAATTACCAATCGTTTAAATGAAACAACTTTTTTTTTAGTATTTTTACGCTTTATAAGTTATAAATGTTTATTTATGTCAGGACACAATAAATGGTCAACGATCAAGCGTAAGAAAGGGGCACTTGATGCCAAGCGCAGCAAGATTTTTTCGAAGATAATCAAAGATATTACCATTGCTGTAAAAGATGGCGGAGCTGATCCTGACGGTAATCCGCGGCTCAGGCTTGCCATTGCAAATGCAAAAGGTGCGAGTATGCCCAAAGAGAACATTCAGCGGGCAATCAATAAGGGTTCTGATAAGGATGCTGCTGCGTTGATTGAGACCACTTATGAAGGCAAAGGTCCGCACGGGGTGGCCATTTTTGTGGAATGCACCACGGATAATCTTCAGCGGACGGTCTCCAACATCCGTGCATATTTCAACAAGCATGGCGGCGAGTTGGGCACGAATGGTTCTCTTGCATATTTATTTGAAAGAAAAGGGATTTTTGAAGTTCCGAAGGAAGGATTGAATCAGGAGGAGTTTGAGATGGAACTTATCGATGCGGGAGCAGAGGATATCACCCTGGAGGATGACACGATTTCCATCACAACCGCCATGGAAGATTTCGGCCTGATGATGAAAAAACTTGAGCAGCTGAAAGTTGAACCCGAAAGTGCTTCACTTCAGCGAATTCCAAGATCTTCCGTCAATCTTGAGGAAGATGCTGTCCGGAAGGTGCTGAAGCTGATCGATATTCTGGAAGAGGATGATGACGTACAAAATGTATATCACAATCTGAACATACCCGATGAGATGGCCGAAAGGCTTTAGACCTCGCAGATAAACTGCGTCAGGTTCGTTCCTTTTCCCAATTGCAGTTTCTTTCTCAGTCTGATCCGGGATATCTCGGTACTGGGAGCCGTTATTTTAAGGATATGGGAGATCTCTTTCGTATTCAGATTCATTCTGAGCAGGGCGCACAATTTATGATCATTGGGGGTAAGTTGCGGAAATTGTTTGCGTAACCTGTCGAAGAAACCCGGGTGA
>CAYWHQ010000002.1:0-23227 GCA_964457665.1 uncultured Prolixibacteraceae bacterium
ATTTAGGAGCGTTCTTCAGCATATCCAGATCTACAGTGTTCAAATCAACCACCGCATAGCTGGCAATGTTACATATAGCCATCTCATCAATGATGTTGACAATATCCTTGTACTTGGTCATGTCATCGGCTTTTATCAGAACAATCGGGCCCTTTTTGTCATCCTTCTTCATCTGCCTGATCTCATTCTCTGCTGTGGTATCGGCCACTACCAGTTTCCCGGTAATCCTCTTTTCACGATATTCGGCAATTCTCGTAAAGAGATCGCGATTCATTTCGAGGAGCACGCGGCGAATGCCATCTTTACTGAAGTCCGACTTGATCAGCTCGGGCATCGGCGGCTTTTTGGGATCCGCTATGCCCATGTAGTAATAAATCTTGTCCTCTTCGGTAAGTAGAATGTTCAATGTACGTTCTGCGGAGATCTTGGGGGCGTCCTTGGGATCTTCCTTTTTGTCTTTCTCAGGCATCGTGATCACCATGACCTTTGGTTTGCTAAAGGCAGTGGTGAGCATAAAGAAGGTGATCAGCAGACACATCAGGTCGACCATCGGGGTCATGTCGATGTGGGTGCTTTGTTTTTTCGGTCGGCGCTTTCCACCTTTTTTCCCTTTTTCTTCAACAATAATTTCTCCCATGGTGCAGCCTCCTTATTTAGGTAAATCCTTTAAAGTCACTTCATCCTTCATAAGGTTTGTCACCAGGTTGAATTTATTAACCTTGTTCTCCTGCAGAAGGTCCATGACCTTTTTTACATCGATGTATGGTGTCTCGGCATCCCCTTTGATCGCAACTTCGGCGCTAAGATTGACCAGGCGCGCACTGCGGATCCACCAGGCAAGCTGATTGTCGGTGGAATCGGTGGGAATACCGGTTTGCAACTCTTCCCTTACCTCGGAGTCGTCAGTATTGATCCAGGCCTTCAAATCCTTGATCGGCATACCGAATGAGGCCAATTTTTCAAATTTGTTGATCTCCTTCGGGGTAAAGGTCATCTGATACTGTTCGGCCATCTTCTCCAGCAACTTTGAACGGAAATGGAAAGATGTATCCCTTCCGTTATCCATGTTGAAGAATATTCTCCCTTCCTTGTCAATGTATATCGTCATGATATCATTGTCGGGGGCCTGTTTTTCCGATACCGAAACCGGGGTATCGATCAGGGCTGCCTCCGTGGGACGGAAAGAGGTGGTCAACATGAAGAAAGTAAGGAGCAGGGCGAACAGGTCCACCATAGGCGTCATGTCTATGTGTGGCGTTCTGACCGGCGGTTTAATTTTCGGCATAACAGATCAGCTTTACTTGGTGGAAGCTGCAAATGACTGAACAAGACTGAAACCGGCTTCGTCGATCTTGTAGGTGAAACTGTCGATCTGGGTGGAAAAGAAATTGTAAAAAACGATGGCGAACAGTGAGCCGGCAATACCAAATGCAGTATTAATAAGAGCTTCAGAAATACCGGTTGCCAGTGCAAGTGCATCGGGTGCGCCTGCCTGGGCAAGTGCGGCAAAGGCCCGGATCATTCCGAATACGGTTCCAAGCAGACCCGTTAACACTGATACAGAGGCAATGGTGGAAAGAATTACCAGGTTCCGCGAGAGCATCGGGAGCTCAAGGGCCGTAGCTTCTTCAAATTCCTTCTGAAGGGCAAGGATCTTCTGGTCCTTCTCAAGGGTGGGATCATTCTGTAAAGAACGATAACGCATCAGGCCGGCCCTCATCACATTAGCCAGTGAACCGCGCTGTTTGTCACAAGCTACGATGGCATCTTCAATCTTGTCTTCGTTCAGTAAACCCTGCAGCTTTTTTACAAATACATTGATCCTTCCCTTTCCCTTGGCAACTGTCAGGGAGATGGCCCGCTCAACGGCAAAGATTATCAGGATCAGGTTGATCGTCATAAGGATGGGTACAACGAAACCACCTTTGTATACAATCGCAAGATAATTACCCGGTAATGGATGCCCGGCAGGATTACCGCCTTCAAAATTGACGGGATTTCCCATCACAAACCGATAAATAAGAATCGCAACAATCAGGGCGATAATCATCGCTCCCACTGTAAAAATCGACCTTAAAGCGTCTCCTAAAGATCCGCCTTTCTTACTTGTTTTGCTCATCGTTGAAAATTTTAGGTTAAAAATGTTTTGAATGGATAGATTTCAGAGGTTTTTGGACGGCAAAATTATAAAAAAAAGCTATAGCGTCCCTCGTTTGTTAATTGATTAACTTTTTAAGAGTGTCTATTATCTGTTTGGCCTTTATTGCTTTATCATCATTCGGGTCGATCGCGATGATCCTGTTGCTGTATTCCATCGATTTAATACCGGATTCACGATCCTTCTGCTTCGACTGTGTAAACTGCTTGAAGTAGTAAAAAGCCAGATAATAGAGCGCTTCCATTCTCTCCTTCTGGTACTTTGCCGTATCTGATTCTGTTTTTTCTAGAATGGTTTCATACACAGGCTTGGCAAGACCGAGGTCGCTCTCCGGGTCAAGATTCGATTTTGTCCTGCCTCGCCATACAAACCCTGTAATATAATCGGGTTGCATCTGGTTGAAAATTGCCAGATTGGTATCGGCATTGACATAATCCTGAAGATTATAGTAAATCTTCCCAAGATTATAGAAATCCATTGCAGTGGCTTTTCCCAGGGCTATCTTCTGGCTGAAAAGCTCAGCCGCTTTATCATATTTCTTGATCTTGACCCATGACATGGCGGCTTCTGTGATCAGATCCGCTTTGCTGGTGTCCGTTGCATAGGCTTTCATCAGTTGTTCAGGGGCAAGGGAGTCGAGTTTGTTCTTGGCAAGAAGTCTCCCATAATAAGAATAATCGGTCGACCTGATCTTATCTTCCGGCACATTGGCAAAGAACTTCTGAATGTAGTATAGGCCCTTGTCATAAGTACCTGTTTCATAATAGGCATACGCGAGTGCCCTGTTCAGGTCATTGTTCGAGGAATCTGCACTGTATACGGTATTCAGCTCCTCTGCAGCCGTTTTGTAATCCTGAATCTCAAACAGCGTGTTCACATACTGTATTCTGGCAGTCACATTGCCGGCAGAAAGTGCAAGAAATTTCTTGAAGTTCTCCTTGGCCTCTTCATTTCTTCCTGCCTTTGAAAGGAGAAATCCCAGTTCACGGTAGGCCGGGGCGAAATTGGGATCCATCCTGATCACCTCCTGGTAATAGGTGAGCGCATCCTTGTAATTCCTCGCACGAAGCCATAACTGACCGATTCTCAGTTTTGCCAGCGATGACTCCGGATTATAGGTCTGGGCCAGGTTGTAACTCGATATAGCCTTCGATCCATCATTCAGCAGGAGGATATAGGCGTCGCCTCTGATAATATAGAGGTCAAAATTCGACTTGTCCAGTTTTTCAGCCCTGCGCAGGTAATCAAAAATCTTTGCCGTGTCGGCAACATTGGCCTTTACGTATGCATTGGCTGCCTGGATCAGCGCATTGGCATGCTTTTCGGGTTCCATTACCAGCTTTTTATTTGCCTTGGATGGTAATAATGCCATGGCTTTATCCATCATTCCCTGCGCTTCAGACATATCATTCCGGAGCATATAGATCTCAGCAAGACCTATGTAATTCAACGGATTCACGGAATCTCTCCGGATCCCTTCCCGGAAAACCTCCAGGGCCGCCGTTGTTTTTTCTTTAAGGTTGTAGGTTACCGTATCTGAAAAATACTCCTGAAGAAAATTTTGGCCATAGAAATAATAAATATCTCCGTTCCCGGGCGATTGCTGCATAAGACTTTTGAAGGTATTTCCTGCCTCCGCAAACTGTTCGCTCCTGGTCAGCTTGATGGCTGATTTCAGATCCTGCGAAAAAACCTGACCACCGTTGATCATACTAACGAGCATCAGGGTAACGATGGTCGCATTTTTGATGTTCCTCCCCATAACAGTAATGTTTATTCGATATAAGGTTGTTGTTAATTTTTTACCTCAACCAGTCTGATTGGCATGGTTGCAGGGACCATTCCCGCCCGCAGTATGATAAGCTGCCCTTTTTCCCCCGCCACAAAGGCCGTAAAACCATATGCCAGTCCACTGTATGTTTGCCTGTTGATCATATATACCTCCCTTGTGAAGGGATAAAAGCCTTCTGCAATGTAAGCCTGGTAAGGTCGGTAATAGTTGGCCCCGGGTCCGATGTTGCCCTCATTACTGATCGCCGCCACTTTGATTCGATGCAGAAAACTGTTGGAAACCGTGTCCTGAGGATTACTGATCCAGTTGACGCCGATGATTCCGATGGCTCCCGGATTGTTCTCCACGAACCTGATCACCTCTGCATTGCTGGCAACGGCAAAACAGGAAGGAGGAAGCGAATCCATGCCGAACTTCTCTCTGAAATAACGGGTATTTCCGGATTTGTAATGATCAAATATGACTTTTATATCTGTCAGTTTTGAAGCCGGATTAATCTGCTTCCACCGGGTGATCTCTCCCATAAAAATCCCCTTGATATAGTCGTAGGCGATATTGGTGTCGGGATTGTCCCTGTGTACAATAAAGGCCGCAGCATCATATGCCACCCGCGTTGTTTTCGGAATGATCTGACGATTGTTCAGAAACTCCTCTTCTTCTTTCGTAAGCTTCCGGTTAATCATGATAAGCTGCAGGGAATCCTCCAGAAAGGCATTGACGATGTCGGCCTCAGGCGCAAAAACCGTATCGATCTTTGCATACTTGTAAAAACTTTCAAAAATATGTATTTCCGCTTCCGTCAGCAGGCGGTACGAATCATCTGCACCAAGCTTGATTGTTCCTGCAGTAGGAGTATCCACCTCCCTGCCGGGAGTTGATCCCCCCCCGCATGAAAACTGCATAAGGAGAATTATTAGTCCTCCCGCATAAACCATCAGGTTAAAAGCTCTTTTCATATTTATCCTTCTCTTATCCCTTTGAAATCAATGGGTTTCTGAGAGAAAACACAAATATAGAAAAAATATTATCTCCGAAGGTTAAATTAAAGAAAAACTGGCGCAACCCGTCAATTCAATCGGTGTCTTCCTGGTTTCTCCCTCTGTTCCTGAAAATAATCCGGATAAAACGAAAACCACCGTATAAAAAAAGGAAGGATGCAAAGATCACCTTGATCTCCGTGCTCAGATAGTCGAACATCGGTGCAACAAGAATAAACACCCCAAGGATAAAGTAGAGCGCAACAATGAATAATGAAAAGTATCTGAAAAACTTATTCATTTCCCTGATGCTGAAATGACCAGTACGGAAGCTCCCAAAGGTCGGACGGCCATTGATTCCAGTATGCAGGAGTGACAGGTTTCCCGTCGGATCTCACAAGGCCGTGCTCATATAAAGCGATCATCGGATTGAACACAAGGTCGGTAACCCCAACCGTGAATGTTCCGGCTTCGCTTCCGTCCTTAGCCTTGTCTTTCTGAACTTTGACTTCCAGCTTGTTACGCTTGAGGATCTCTGATATGAATTGCACCCGTGACTCCGGAATTCCGGCTTCCACCACGGTACAACGCACCCCGTCGAAATCAGCTACAATATGTTTTCCTTTCATCATACATAAGGCTATTAAAAGGGTCCGAAACTTATATCCAGGATGGATTCAAAGATGATGCTTGCCAGTCCGATTACCACGATACCCGCCACACAGAGAATCAGTCCGAGACGGGTGTATCCGTCGCTTTTAAAATAACCGATCGGACGGTCACTTCTGTTCAGGAACATCGCCTTGACAACCAGCAGGTAATAATAAAGCGATATGATGGTATTGATGATGGCGATGAGCACCAGAATATAGAAATCCTTTTCAGCTGCGGCAGCAAAAAGGAAAAACTTTCCGAAAAACCCAGCCACAGGAGGAATCCCGGCCAGCGAAAAGAGGGCCAGCATCATGATAAGACTGAGTTTGGGATTCGTCCGGTATAACCCGTCATAATCATCAATTGACTCCTTTCCGGTGCGGTTTGATATGATGGCGACCACCCCGAATGCGCCAAGGTTGGAGAAAATGTAAACAAGAATAAAATATACAACCGTCGACATGCCATAGGCGCTTTGCCCGATGACACCCAGCAAAATAAATCCTGCCTGTGCAATAGAGGAGAAGGCGAGGAAACGCTTAAGGTTTTGCTGTCTGAGCGCAAACAGATTACCGATGGTGATGGTCAAAACAATAATGATGTAAAGAACATCTTCCCACAACGCCGTAATACGGTAAAAAACCGTGAACAGAATAGCAGTGAAAACAAATGCTGCTGCGCCTTTGGAGATCACCGACAAATATCCTGCAATACTGACCGGCGCCCCTTCATATACATCAGCTGTCCACAGATGGAAGGGTACAAGGGACAATTTAAAGGCCATTCCCGCAAAGAAAAAGATAAAGCCCAGGGCCTGCAATGGTGTTCCGGTGATATGCTGTCCGATCTCATCAAAATAGAGTGTGCCTGCCGAACCGTAAATCATAGATAAACCGTAAAGCAAAACCCCGGAGGATAATGCCGAGGTAAAGATCAGTTTCACCCCGGCTTCGGCCGATTTTTCCTTAAACCTTTCCCATGCCGAAAGTGCGGCCAGCGGTATGGTGGCCAGTTCAAGCCCAAGGTAGAACATCAGAAAATCACCCGCGGATATCATAAACTGCATCCCTATCAGCGTAGCAATCATCAGAATGTAATACTCTGATATCTTCTCTTTGTTCTCCTCCTTGCGCAGCCAGTCCACCGATTGTATCATCACGATCAGCACGCCGGTATTCAGGATGTTTTTCACCAGGATTACCAGATCCGAAGTTGTATACATGCCGCCGAAAAGAGTTCCGGAAGGCCCGGGTATAAATCCCAGTGCCGTTACCAGGGCCATCAGAAGGATAGATGGCAATATGATCCTGTGCTTCTTATCCTTCGGAAGAATGATTTCAATAACCAGAAGGATTACCGCAATGGCAACCAGAAGCAGTTCATGTCGCATTATCAGCATAACATCATCATTTTAGGCCTGTTAAAACATTATCCCGGTCAGAAGTATCTTTTCCATGACCGGCGCCAAACCGTCGTTGATCATTTCCGCAAGCCAAAGCGGGGCAACACCGATAGCCGTTATCCCAATGATCAGGGTGGCGACACTCAGCCGGTCGAACCATTTCGCATCCCCGATCAGTTCATAGTGCGGATTCTTTATCTGACCCAGCAGCAGGATACCGATAACCCTGAGTATATACACCGCGGTCACCACGATGGAGGAGGCCGCGATTATGGTTGCTACCCGGTGAAAAGTATCGGCATGCTGAAACGAACCGATAAAAATAGTCATCTCGGCAACAAAACCGCTGAAACCGGGCAATCCCAGAGAGGCAAGACCGCCAATGACATAGGCCACGGCGAGAAATGGCATCACCTTCATCAACCCTCCCATCTCGTTTATATAACGGGTATGGGTTCTTCCGTAGATCATTCCGATCAGGGCAAAGAAAAGGGCCGTCATGATGCCATGGCTGATCATTTGCAGGATGGCACCGTTGATGGCCGTCTTGTTCAGCATCAGGATCGCGAAAAGCACCAGCCCGCAGTGACTCACGGATGAATATGCATTGATGTACTTCAGGTCCTTCTGCCAGATGGCTCCGAAGGCCCCGTAAACCACGCTTATCGTAGTGAGGATCAGGAAAATCCATGCCATTTCGTGCGCAGCTTCAGGAAGAAGAAAAACAGCCACCCTGTAACAACCGTAACCCCCCAGCTTCATAAGCACTCCCGCATGAAGCATGGATACTGCCGTTGGAGCGGAAGCATGACCATCAGGCGACCATGTATGAAACGGGAACAGCGCTCCGAGAACCCCGAATCCTACAAAAAGGAATGGAAACAGGAAACGCTGCATTTCAAGGGGTATCTCAATGTGCGAAATCCTGATTAGATCGAAGGTCATGGGGCCTCCATCCGGAGCAGAGCTGAAATACAACCCGAGTAATCCCAATAAGATGAACGCCGATCCCCCCATAAGCATTAAAGTAAGTTTCATGGCAGAATAATGCCTTGGCCCGCTGCCCCAGATCCCGATCAGAAGATACATCGGGATCACCGCAATCTCATAAAACAGAAACATGGTGAAGAGATCCAGCGAAATGAAGAATCCGAATACCCCGGTGGCCAGAAGTATCAGGGAAGTGAAAAACTCCCTCGGCAGGTCGGTCACATCCCAGGATGCAAAAATACCTGCAAAAACAACAATAGCCGTAAGTGCTATCATGGCTACCGACACCCCGTCAACTCCAATGTAAAAATGAATATTGAGATCCTTGTACCATGAATAATCCTGCGCAAATAAAATCTCAGCAGTATTCCCGGCTGAACGTTCTGCCAGAAATACCCAGATCAGAACACCGGAAGCAATTAGTTGAATCGTCATCCCGACTGCCGCAGTCCATTTCACCTGCATGTGATCCTTGCACATCAGGATCGCGATTACGGTAAGGATGGGAATAATCAGAAAAAGAATGATATTCATGCTCTCACGGTATTAATAGGTCCATAGATAGATAAACAACAACACAAGGGCAACCGCACCTGAAATAAATGCAAGAGCGTAATGCTGAAGCTGCCCCGACTGCATACCCTTGATCTTATCAGAGGCTGCATTCGTCAGATAGGCAAAACCATTCATCGTGCCGTCCACAATGTGACGATCGAACCATGCAACCGGCCGGGAAACATGATCAAACAGGATCTTTTTGGTGATGAACAGATAAATCTCGTCAATGAAGAACTTGCTGTAGGCTGCCTTGTAAAATCCGCCCAGCATCCGGGCAATCCTTCCGGGAATATCGGTCTTTTTACGATAAAATACCGTAGCCGTCAAAATACCCGCCAGGGCAACCAGAATAGATGGAATGGCGATATTCCAATCGATATGGGTATCCATAGGCAAACGGTCGGCCGTAACCAGTTTACCGAAAGGTAAAAATCCGGCAAATGCCGCGCCAATGGCAAGAAAAATAAGTGGAATCGTCATCACGGCAGGCGCCTCATGGGGAGTATGGTGATAATGCTTGTCATTACCCCAGAAAATGCTGTAGTATAGACGGAACATATAAAACGCTGTCAAACCAGCTACAAGAAACTCAATGACGAAGAGCACCTTGTCGTGATGATAGGCCGCCACTAAAATTTCATCCTTGGAATAGAAACCGGAAAAAGGCGGTATGCCGGCAATGGCCAGGCAGGCTATCAGAAATGTAATATGGGTCACAGGCAAAAACTTTCGCAAACCTCCCATCTCCTGCATGTAATTACTGTGCACCGCATGGATAATAGCTCCGGCCGCGAGAAAGAGCAACGCCTTGAAAAAAGCGTGATTGAAGAGATGGAACATGGAGGCCATATACCCCAGTCCATCATGACCCTCTTTTCCCGATACACCAAGTGCCAGCATCATATAACCTATCTGAGACATGGTTGAATAGGCCAGAACTCTTTTGATATCATACTGGGTACAGGCGATGATGGCCGCAAATAACGAAGATATCCCTCCCACCCAGGCTACTACATCCAGCGCGGCCGGTTCATGAAAATAAACCGGGAACATCCTGGCTACCAGATAAACCCCGGCAACAACCATGGTGGCGGCATGAATGAGGGCCGACACGGGCGTGGGACCCTCCATGGCATCAGGAAGCCAGATATGCAACGGAAACATGGCAGATTTTCCGGCTCCTCCCATAAAAATGAAGATCATCGACCAGGTCATCGTCGACATCCCCATGAAAAGGATTCCCTGGCCGGAGGTAAATGCCGGACTTTCGGGACCGGTAAGCGTAATAAAATCAAAAGTACCGGTGGTATAGGAAAGGATCAGGATCCCTACCAGAAATCCCAGATCGGCGAAACGGGTGACAATGAAAGCTTTCTTGCTCGCTGCCACAGCCGAATCGCGCTGGTAATAAAAACCGATCAGAAGATAGGACGAAACTCCCACCAGCTCCCAGAAAATATACATCTGAAAGATGTTGGTAGCCGCCACCAGTCCAAGCATCGAAAAACTGAAAAGCGACAGAAAGGCGAAGAACCTCTCAAATCCCTTTTCCCCCTTCATATATCCGATGGAATAAATGTGAACCATAAAGGATACGGAGGAGACAACGATAAACATCATCACAGAAATCGGATCAAGCAGCACCCCCATATCGATGTGCAGTTTATCGGTCAGGTGGAGCCATACCATATTGAAACCCAAAACAGTCTGAAACGCACCATCCGCCTTGTCCAGTACATAGAAATACTGCCATGCCGTATACCACGAGAGCAGAAAGACGATACCAAGGCCAATCGTTCCAATAAGTCCTGTAACAATCGGTTTAAATCGGTTCCCGAACAAACCCGTGACAACGAAAACGGCCAGCGGTATCAAAAGAATCCAGATTGTATAACTGAAATCTACCATAACAATTAACGTTACTAATTATCTATACCGGCTAATACTTCATTTGACTCATATTCTCCACATCAATATTCGTAATGCGGCGGTAAATGTTGATGATGATGGCTATCGCCACAGAGGCTTCTGCAGCGGCAACCGCGATGATAAAGATGGTGAAAAACATTCCTTCAAGATGCCCGGGAAACAGTAATTTGTTGAACGCCACAAAATTAATACATACAGAATTAAGGATCAGTTCAATGGACATCAGCATGGTGATCAGGTTTTTCCGTACCAGAAAACCATATACTCCGATGAAAAACATCACCGTGCTTACGATCAGGAACCAATGGATGGGTACACCTTCAAACATATTCTGAACTATTTATGATTAATCTTTCCGTTTTTTCGCAAGGATAATGGACCCGATCATGGCAGCAAGCAGGAGGATGCTGATGACTTCAAAGGGCAGGGAATATCCATAGCGGCCGGTACTCAGCAGGCTCTCCCCAATGGTTTTAATATGCACCGGTTTAGGATTCATCGCGTGACCTGTAAACTCAGTCTGAAGAATGGTCAGGATGCACACAATGCCTCCCGACGCAGCTGCAATGGCTGCATAGATCCGCTTCATCACTGATGGTTGTTCGAGTTTCTCGCTGATATGACTGGTCAGCAGGATCGAAAAGATAATCAAAACCACTATCCCGCCAGCATAAAGGGTCAGCTGAATGGCCGCCAGAAAGGTGAACTGCAGTAAAAAATAGAGGCCGGCAGTAGATACCAAAACAAATAACAGGAAGGTGGCTGCCCGGAGTATCTTCCGGCTGGTCACAGTCAGAATGGAAAAAACTACTATGACCAGGGAAAATAGCAAAAACATGATCTGGTTGTTCGTCATCACTCTACGCCTTTTTTAATAGTTGAACCGGGGTTATTTAACACCTTCGTCAGTTTCGACCGGTCAAATACGGCATGCTCGAATTCCTGACCGAAGGCAAGCGCTTCAGAAGGGCACGTTTTTACACATAATCCGCAGAAAGTGCACATGCCCAGATGATAGATATGCTTGTCGATGATCCTTTTCGGTTTACCATCCTCTCCCGAAACCCGTTCGGTGATGATCTCGATGGATCCGTTGGGACAGTTGTTTTCGCAGATTCCGCATCCGGTGCACCTGTGCTGATTGTTTTCATCGTGAGGCATAATCACCTCTCCCCTGAACCTTTCAGTCATAACCAGTGTTTTCCGGTTCTCCGGATACTGCTCGGTGACGATGGCCCTTGGACTGAAGAAATAGCGTCCCGTAACAGTCATCCCTGTCAACAGGGATTTTATGCCATCGTAAATATCAGTGAAATATTTGATGATGTTGTTCATAGTCTTTAAAAATGCCAGCCCATTAATACTATCAGCGCCATGATCAGGATATTGACCAGATTGATCGGCAACAGGTATTTCCATTCAAGCGTGAGCAACTGGTCGATCCTGAGCCGGGGAAAAGTCCATTTGAACCACATCATCAGCCAGATGATGAAAGCCGTTTTCCCGATATACCATACAAAAGGCGGAATCCAGTCCATCACGTTGTTGAATGCTGTCCATCCACCAATATGAAATGGCATCCACCCCCCCAAAAAAACCGTGGCGGCAATAGAGGCAACCAGAAACATATTCATATATTCGGCCAGAAAGAAAAAGGCAAACTTAATCCCCGAGTACTCCGTGTGAAACCCTGCGGTCAGTTCTGACTCAGCTTCGGCAAGGTCAAACGGTCCGCGGTTCGTCTCAGCCGTACTGGCAATCAGAAAGATCACAAAAGCGATGAAAGCAGGGATATGCCCCCTGAAAATGAACCATCCGCCCTGCTGTGCCTCGACAATCTGAGAAAATTGCATTGTTCCGGCAAGTACAATGATCGTGAGCAGCGAAAGACCAACCGAAAGCTCATAGCTTACAATCTGTGCACCGGAACGCATCGCCCCGATCAGGGAGTATTTGTTGTTACTTGACCACCCCGCCAGCAAAATGCCAACAACACCGAGCGACGATACGGCAATGACATACAGGATCCCTATATCGAAATCAATTGCATGAAGTCCCTTGGCGAAAGGTATGGCCGATAGGGCCATAAAGGAGGCAATGATCACGATAAAAGGGGCCAGGTTGAACAGAAACTTGTCGGAGTTCTTTATATAAACCAGCTCCTTCATCAGTAACTTGATGAAATCGGCAATCGTCTGGAAAATGCCATAGGGCCCTACCCTGTTGGGGCCGACACGGTTCTGCATGAACGCGCAAACCTTCCGTTCGGCATACACCAGGATAAGCCCCACCAGTGCATAAAAAATCAGGAACAGGATCCCGATGATGGCCATCTCCGTAATCAGTGCCCAGAAAGGAGGCAGCACTTCATTGAGCGCCTTGTCGATCGATTGGGTAAAAGAGGTGAAATCGTATAAACTGAACGCCATATGCGATGATTTTATCGGTCAATATCCGGTATTACTAAATCGAGCGAACCGCCAATGGCCACCAGATCGGCGATTTTCATTCCCCTGCTGAGATGATCCAGTACCGAAAGGTTACAAAAACTGGGTGTCCTGAAATGAACCCGGTATGGTGTTTTATTCCCGTCGCTGACGACATAAACACCCAGCTCACCCCTGGCCGACTCCACCCGCTGGTAATATTCTCCGGGAGGCAGTTTTACCACCGCCTTCATTTTCGCCGTATAGTCGCCTTCGGGTATATTATCAATCAGTTGTTCGATGATCGACATGGATTCGTACATCTCCTGCATCCTGACCATGTACCGTCCATATGTATCACACTCGCTGCGCAGGACTTCATTAAACTGAATCCGGTCGTACAAAGCATAAGGATAATGTTTTCTTACATCACATGACCAGCCCGATCCCCTGCCGGAAGGGCCCGTGATCCCATAACTGATGGCATCTTCCTTGCTCAGGATACCAATACCCTTCGAACGCTCTAAAAAAATGACATTTCCGGAGAGGATCTTTTCATAATCCCGGATCTTCTTCCGGAAATATTTGAGAAATTCCTTTACCTTCCGCTGGAAATTCGGGTGAATATCCATCATCAGCCCACCGGGAGTGTAATAACTTTGAAGAAACCTGCTGCCGGTAGTCTCTTCCCAGATATCCAGAATTTTCTCGCGGTCACGTAATCCGTAAAAGAAACAGGTCAGTCCACCCAGATCCATCCCGAAACTCGACCACCAAAGCTGATGCGACTGAATCCTCGTCAATTCATCCATGATCGTCCTTATATACCTGACCCTTTCAGGAATATCAATCTCCAGGGCTTTTTCCACAAGCAGGCATACCGCATGATTGTTAATATGTGCCGAAAGATAATCCATCCTGTCGGTCAGGTGTATAATCTGGGCATAGGTATCCTTTTCACACATCTTTTCAATACCCCTGTGGATATAACCGCAATGCGGTTTCAGATTTTTCACGATTTCGCCCTGCAGCGAAACGAGCAGCCGGAGCACCCCGTGTGTCGATGGATGCTGTGGCCCCATATTGATATGATATTCCTCCTCCTCGACGTTCTGAACAGGAAGGTTTTCGATCTCTTTCATACCTTAAAATTCAACGAGATTCACTTGATCCTGATAATCTTTCCTCAAAGGATACCCTTTCCAGCTCTCCTCCAGAAATATCCGGCGCATGTCGGGATGGTTTTCAAACCGTATGCCCAGGAGATCGAAAATCTCCCTTTCCTGAAAATCGGCTGTTTTCCAGATATCGCTTACCGTAGGGAAAACAGGTGTTTCCCGGTCAGCAGTGCTCACCTTAAGCACCACCGAGTGATTAATACGTGTGGAACGGAGATGATATACCACACCCAGTTCCTTTCCCCAATCCATACCCGTCATGCAAAACAGGAAATCCATGAGCAGCTCCTCCTCATTCCTGAGATAAACGGCAACATCATGAAGTTTTTCTACAGGTACCAGCAATGTCGGAAACTCTTTCTGATCTTCCGGTGCGACATCCGGGAAAACAGAGATGACCTTCTCCTTGATTTGTTCTGTATCCATAGCTGATTTAAAATTTTTAGGTATCACTTACCTGAATGGTTCAGGCCCGGACTTGCCATGATTTTTTCAGGACGGGTAATGCTCTCCAGTTTGATCTTGCGCTGCAGCTGCATAACCCCGTACAATAATGCCTCAGGCCTGGGAGGACAGCCCGGAATGTAAACATCAACAGGTATAACCTGATCCACGCCTCTCACCACATGATAGGAATTATAAAAGAAGGGCCCTCCCGAAACGGCGCAGGCCCCCATGGCAATCACATATCGCGGTTCCGACATCTGGTCAAACAGCCTTTTAAGTACCGGAGCCATCTTGTTTACGATGGTACCGGCAACCACAATCACATCAGCCTGCCGGGGGCTGGCCCTGTAAACCTCGATTCCGAAACGGGCAAAATCATACCGTGAAGCCCCGCAGGCCATCATTTCTATCCCACAGCAGCTGGTGGCAAATGTCAATGGCCAGATTGAATTGGATCTCCCCCAGTCAATGATATCATCAAGAGTAGTCATCAACACACTGCCGCCGGATTTTTTAAACAGATCGAGGGTTTCGTTGTCCCGGAAATCTGTTTCCTTCATATTCTTTATTCCCATTTCAAGGCTCCTTTCTTCCAGGCATACAGCAATCCAAGGCCCAGCACGAAAAAGAATATCACGATTTCCACAAAGGCAATCAGGCCAAGATCTTTCATCATGACAGCCCACGGAAAAATAAAGACCGTTTCAACATCAAAAACCAGAAAGATGATGGCAAACAGATAATAACCTACGTTAAACTGAAGCCAGCTGATACCTTCGGTAGGTATCCCGCACTCATAAGCCTCTGCCTTCTGAGGATTGGAGGATGTTGGCGGTATATAACTGGAAAACAAAAGGGCTATCCCAACCAGAAATGCCCCTACGATGAAAAATAAAATCAAACTTTCTGCGCTCATAGTGAAACCGTTAACAGTCAGAGGGGCAAAAATATAAATTAATATTTTATCATCCCTCCCCGCGTCTTAATGCCTCATTGAATGATATCATGCATTAAGCTGATATAAATCAGTATTTTTGTGTGTTGCAACCCTGCAAAATGATCCTTCTGGAAAATACCCTCATTTCCAACGACCTGAAAGAGGTCATGTTTTGTTGTGATCTTCAGGTATGCAAAGGAGCATGCTGCGTGGATGGCGATGCCGGTGCTCCGCTGGAAGCAGAAGAAATATCCTTGCTGGAAGATTACCGGGAAGAACTGATGCCCTATCTTCGTTTCGAAAGCATTGAAATCATCCGCAATCTTGGGGTTTTTGATTACGATGCCGATGGAAACTTTGTCACACCGCTTGTCAGGGATAAGGAATGTGTCTATGCCATTTTCGAAAAAGGGTGTGCCCGATGTGCCATAGAGAAAGCCTTCTCCGAAAAGGCCATTCCCTTCCGCAAGCCAGTGTCATGTCATCTCTATCCTGTTCGTCTGAAAGCCCTGAACGGCGGGAAAACCGCCATCAACTACCATGCATGGGATATCTGCGTAAGTGCCCTGGAAAAAGGCCGATACGCCAACATGCCTTTATGGCTCTTTCTGGAGGATTCCCTGATCAGGAAATTCGGGAAAAAATGGTTCAGCAAGCTTGCTAAGTCACTGCGTTAGCGCCACCGCTTTTCGCCAGGGAATCTCTTTTTGCCTGAGCAAGGGACGAAAACTCCTTGTCCATCAGGAATAAACCACCCGGTTGCGTGCCGGCAAGCTTGATCTGGTCGAGCACAGCCCTCACCGTACTCTCCTCTTCTACCTGCTCGGTAATATACCACAACAGGTAATTGGCCGTTGTGTAATCCTTTTCCTTCTGACAAACGGCATACAAATCATTGATAGAAGCCGAAATGTACTCCTCGTGCTTCAGAACCTGCTGAAATACATCCATCAGCGATTTAAACTTTTGCGGTGGCGCATCAAGCCCGGCGATAATGGCATTGCCACCGCGGTCGTTCAGGTAATGAACCAACTTGAGCATATGAATCCGTTCCTCCTCCGTCTGGGCATACAGCCAGTCGGCTGCTCCGGGAAATCCGTTTCTCTCGGCCCAGGAGGCCATCGACAGGTATATTCTGGAGGACTCCTCCTCTCTTCTTATCTGCTCATTCAGAGCTTTTTCCACGTTCTTTGTGATCATGTTTGCGCTATTTATTTCCATGGCACCGATTATTCAGGGAACAACTGGTGTCGGTGGAATGTTAACCTTTTAATGCCTCGGCTCCCGAAACAATCTCGATCAGTTCATTTGTGATCGCATTCTGACGGGCTTTGTTATACGAAATATTCAATGATTTCAGCAACTCCTGTGCATTGTCGGTTGCCTGCTGCATGGCGGTCATCCTGGCTCCCATCTCAGCCGCATAGGAATCAAGAACCGATTTATAAATCTGAATCTTCAATGTTTTAGGGATTAATTCCCGGACAAGAGTCTCAAGATCAGGCTCATAAAGGTAATCGGCCTTTGATGCCCCCTGCCTCTTCTCCTCCACCTGAGCCGCAACCGGTTCAACCGGCAGGAAACGTTCCACGATCAGCCGTTGTGTGGCAGCATTCTTAAACTGGTTGTAGATGATCTCTATCCGGTCAAACTCCTTCGTAACAAAGCGCTGCATGAGTTTTGTACTCAAGGTGGAAACATTCGGAAATGTAAGCTGATCGAAAAAGTCATCATGCGATTCGAGAACCTGGTACTTCCGCTTCATAAAGAATTCCGAAACCCTTCTCCCGATCGTGATCAGCTTGACCTGGTTTTTCTGATGCTGTGCAGCATAAACCGAATGGATCTGCTCCAACGCCTTCTTGATCACATTTGAGTTGAAAGCTCCGCACAATCCACGGTTTGAGGCAATGACGATCAGAAGGATTCTCTCCGGATTTCTCTGCTCAGCATAAACATTTTCTCCGCCAATATCGGTTGCCGCACTCAGATTTTGAAGAATTTCCTTCAGTTTGGCCGCATAGGGTCTTAGTTTAAGAATTGAATTCTGAGCCCTCCGGAGCTTGGAAGCAGCCACCATCTTCATTGCATTGGTAATCTGCCTGGTAGATTTTACCGATGCAATTCTTATCCGAACCTCCTTAAGCCCTGCCATACCTTACCTACTTTTTCTCCTCATATTTTGCAGATATCTCCCGGGCAGCTTTCTCCATGACCGTAAGGTCCTCTTCGATCAATTTTCCGGCTTTCAGATTATCAAGCACAGTTTGATGATTAACCTCCATGAAGTGAAGATATTCCTCCTCAAAATTAGAAACGTTTCTGACAGGAATATTCCTGAGGAGCCCTCTCGTACCGCAGAATATGATAGCGATCTGCTTTTCGACAGCCAGGGGCGAGTACTGAGGCTGCTTGAGGATTTCCACATTACGGGCTCCTTTATCGAGCACCGCTTTCGTAGCGGCATCCAGATCGGATCCGAACTTTGAGAATGCTTCCAGCTCCCGGTATTCTGCCTGGTCGAGTTTCAGGGTGCCTGCGATTTTTTTCATGGATTTGATCTGGGCATTACCCCCCACCCTGGAAACCGAGATCCCCACGTTGATAGCAGGACGAATGCCTGCATTGAATAAGCCGTTCTCCAGGAAAATCTGGCCATCAGTGATAGAGATCACATTGGTGGGGATATAGGCGGAGACATCCCCTGCCTGGGTTTCGATGATCGGAAGCGCCGTGAGAGATCCGCCGCCTTTGACCATCCCCCTTATGCTTTCCGGCAGATCGTTCATCTCCCTGGCAATCTCATCGGATGAGATGATTCTGGCTGCTCGTTCAAGCAATCTGGAATGAAGGTAAAACACATCTCCCGGATAGGCTTCTCGGCCAGGTGGCCGGCGCAATAAAAGAGATACCTCACGGTAGGCTACTGCCTGTTTCGACAGGTCATCATACACGACAAGCGCACTGCGGCCGGTATCACGAAAATACTCACCGATGGCCGCTCCGGCAAAAGGAGCATAAAACTGCATGGCAGCCGGATCCGACGCTGTAGCTGAAACGATGACGGTATAGGGTAATGCTCCCTTCTCTTCGAGGGTTTGCATGATATTGGCGACTGTCGATCCTTTCTGCCCTACGGCCACATAAATACAATAAACCGGTTCACCCTTTTCATGCCATTTTTTCTGGTTAATGATCGTATCGATGGCAATGGCTGTTTTACCGGTCTGGCGGTCTCCGATAATGAGTTCCCGCTGGCCACGTCCTATCGGGATCATGGCATCGATGGCCTTGATGCCCGTTTGCAGCGGCTGGTTTACAGGCTGACGGAAGATGACCCCCGGTGCTTTTCTTTCGAGCGGCATTTCATAGAGTGGCCCTTCTATCTTTCCTTTTCCGTCGATCGGCTCCCCCAGCGTATTGAGAACCCTTCCCAGTAATCCTTCTCCCACATTGACAGAGGCAATCCTGCGTGTTCTTTTGACCACATCCCCTTCTTTGATCTCCGTGGCTTCACCAAGCATAACTGCTCCGACATTGTCCTCCTCAAGATTCAGTACAATGGCTTTCAGACCGTTCTTCTCAAATTCGATCAGTTCACCGGATTCTGCATTGCTCAGGCCGTAGATACGGGCAATACCGTCGCCGGCTGTCAGTACGGTACCCACCTCCTCCAGCTCCTTGAGTGTCTTGTATCCCGCCAGTTCCTGACGGAGAATTGCAGTTATTTCAGCGGGTTTTATTTCTGCCATAATATATGATACAATTAAAATCCTTTAACATACAAATTGACGCGTGCCACGCCCCTCTTTAGCCTTTCAAGCTGCTTTTTTACACTGGCATCATACTGAAAATCGTCCCAGGAAAGGACAAATCCACCGATCAGATCCGGGTCGGTCTCCTCCACCAGTTCAATGTGCAGGGAATGGGTGTGCCGCAGCATCATGTCTTTCACGCGGCTTCTGATTTTCTCATCTGTTCCGGATGCTGTCTTGAGATGAACGGTAAGAATTCCCTTCGACTGTTTATACTGCTGAATGAATTGCAGTGCAATGTCGGGGATCAGACTTTCTCTTCGTTTTGACAGGAGCAGTGACAAAAACGACATGGTCAGGGTATCGAACCGGTCTCCAAAGATCGACTTCATGACCACTTTCTTTTTCCCGGGATTCACTATCGGAGCCCTGAGAAAAATCTTCATCACCCGGGTTTGCCGGATTGTTTCATGCAGTTCGGTAATGTCCGCATAGACTCTTTCCAGGGAGTTTTTTTCCCTGGCGAGTTCAAACAGCGCCCCTGCATAACGTTCGGCAATAAGGGATTGATTCATCCGGGATTAATTAAGTTTTGTTTCTTCCAGCAGGCCCCTGATATAGGCTTCCTGCTTCTGCTGGTCTGATAGTTCACGCTGCAGAATTTTCCGGGCAACTTCGAGCGACAGCTCGCCAAGCTGGTTTTTAAGTTCAGTCATGGCTGCCATTTTTTCATTATGAATCGAATCTCGAGCGGCGGCAATAATCCGGTCGCCCTCTTCCCTTGCTTTGTCCCTTGCCTCTTCGATCAGTTTTTCGCGAACCTTGCGGGCTTCATTCAGCAATGCATCCCGTTCATTCTTTGCATCCATTAAAAGCTGCTCATTGCTGAATTTCAAATGCTCCATATCCGCCTTTGCTTTATCGGCAGCCGCCAGTGCTTCGCTGATGGATGTTTCACGCTCTTTGAGGGCCTTCAGAATGGGTTTCCATGCAAAGGTGCGGAGAAGCACAAGGAGGATGACAAAAGCAAAGGTCATCCAGAAAATCAGTCCCAATCCGGGGGTTATCAGTTCCATGGCACTTTTCGTTGCGTTAATTACCGGGGCGGAGGCCCAACCTACCGTTGGGCCTTTCCCTCCGTTTCATTCCGTTAGATAAACAGGATCAGAAGACATACAACAATGGCAAAAAAAGCTACCCCTTCAACCAATGCCGCCGCGATAATCATATTCGAACGGATATCTCCAACGGCTTCCGGCTGACGGGCAATGCCTTCCAGAGCGCTTTTACCGATGTTTCCGATACCTATACCAGCACCGATAACGGCAATCCCGGCACCCAGTCCGGCACCCATCTTTGCAATTGCGGCAAAATCTCCTGCCAGTTGCAACAATACAGCTAATAGTTCCATTTTTTAAGGTATTTGGTTAATTGATATTTTGTTTATTATTCATTCGTTACATCTGGTTATCCGCATCAATGATGTTCGGGTTCGGAGGTTGCAAGCCCGAAATAGAGTGCGGATAACAGGGTAAAGACATACGCCTGGATAAAAGCCACCAGCAGTTCAAGCAAATACATAAACAGCATGAATGCAACAGAAACGACTGAAACACCCATGCCAAGGGCAACACTGATGGATCCGAAAATGAAAATCAGGCTGACGAATCCCAGCATAATGATATGTCCGGCGGTGATATTGGCAAATAGACGAACCATCAGGACAAACGGTTTGGTAATGATCCCGATGATCTCAACAACCGGCATCAGCGGTACAGGGATCTTGAGCCACCAGGGAACGCCGGGGGTATTCACAATGTCGACCCAGTAATGTCTGTTCCCGTGAATGGTCGTAAGAATAAAGGTGAACACCGCCATCACCAGTGTAACCGCAATGTTACCGGTAACATTGGCGCCTCCCGGAAATAAGGGTACAAGCCCGAGCAGATTATTGAAAAAAATAAAGAAAAATATCGTCAGGAGATAGGGCAGAAATTTTTCATATTTCTTCTCTCCGATAGAACTCTTGGCGATGTCATCCCGGATAAAGAGAATCAGGGGTTCAAGTAAGGACTGTAAACCGGAAGGTGCTTTCCCCTGGTTACGTCGGTAAGATCTGGCTACCGAAAGAAAAAGGATCACGATCAGCACCACGCTGATCCAGATGGCAAGAACGGTTTTGGTAATGGAAAAATCATACACAGATATCCCTGGATCATCGGTGCGCACAATCTTTCCTTTATCCGGTCCATCTTTCTGCAGCCGGAAAACTTTCCACGCATGATCCTTGTTATGAAACGCGGAGGACCATCCAAAATGCCAGCTTCCACCTGAAAACAGGATCACCGGAAGCGGAATGGTCACATGTACATGGCCAATCGTGGCAATATGCCATTCATGGTTATCAACAACATGTTCCAGGATCAGGTTACCCGCATTGAAATCCTCCTGATTGTTGCTGCCTGCAGAAAATGCAGGTCTGAACATGATAACCATGGCCAGTATAAACAACCCGGGCAACCACCCTGAAAGAGAACTCCTCTTGATTTGCATGATCCTATTCCGCGTAAAAAGGTGGCAAAGATACTAAAAGTTATTTCTTCTTCCCTTGCGGAGTGTTTACGTACAAGACCACGTAGTCATCATATCCGGCATAGACATGCGACGCGATCCAGTCGTTCCATTGCTGTGTATCAATGTAATAAATCAACGGAGGAAGGTCTCCGAAATAGGCGACCCCCAGATTGTTTGTCCAGGCATTACGGTAATGGACACCTGTTTTAAGGTGCTCATAACTGGTTGCCAGGTATACCTGCTCTCCGGCCACAGGCAATCCGGTTTCAAAGTTGAGGATCACAACGGTGAGCGTACCTGTTGTGGGATTGTCATCGGAACAGGCCGGGAAAATAATCAGTCCGGAAATCATCAGGACTGAAAACAACATGATGATCTTTGCTTTCATAATCCGCACACTTTTTGGCAAAGATAAAATAATTGTGTAACCAATTCTTTTTATAAACGTCTTAATCATCCCGGAATAATATAAACAACTATTTTTGAACATCATTTGAAATCCTATGATGCCAATTGGAAAATACATGTTAAGAGGCCTTTTTCTGATCCTCTTCGTTTACACCCTCCCCGCAGCAGGGCAAAACACCCCGCAGATATGGACCCTCGAGGATTGCATCAATTTCGCGCTTGAAAACAACCTCGATATCAAGAAACAAATCCAGACCGTCGAGTCCAGGAAGACAACCATGACCCAGACAGGGCTCAGCATGCTGCCCGACCTGAATGCCAATGTCACCAATATCTGGAATATGGGCCAGACCATCGATCCATATACCAACACTTTTGCTGAAAGCACGGTCCGCTCAAATAATTTTTACATCCAGAGCAATTTTATCCTTTTCAACGGGCTACAGAAATATCATACATTAAGGCAAAATCAGGTTGACCTGCTGGCAAGCAGATATGATCTTGATGTGATTAAAAACGACATCTCGCTGGCTGTTGCCGGATACTATCTCGATATGCTCTTTAACATGGAACTCCTGGATATTGCCCGTGAACAATACCGTATCACCCGCGAACAGGTGGACCGGATCACCAAAATGGTTGAAGCCGGATCTTCAGCCAGGGGAGATCTTTTGAATATCCAGGCACAGGCTTCTGCCGAGGAGCTCGTTGTGGTCGAGGCAGAAAACCGGCTTACGATCTCTTCCCTCACCCTTCAGCAGTTGATCGATCTTCCGGTATCCCGTGATTTCAGGATTGAAAAACCAGCGCTCAGGAAAGTTAAAGCCCCTGATACACTGGTTATTCCCGAAATCATTTATGAACATTCGCTGAAAGTGCGCCCGGAAATCAAAAGCGCTGAACTTCGTGTTCAGAGTGCCATGCGACAACTTTCTATCGCCAGGGGAACCCTTTACCCTAACCTGAGTTTCGGTATAGGATACGGAACAGGATATTCAGGTGCCTCTACCGAAACTGACCCTGATAATCCCGGAACAATCAT
>CAYWHQ010000003.1:0-21484 GCA_964457665.1 uncultured Prolixibacteraceae bacterium
TGCCCTGACAAGCTGCTTGCCCTCCTCCGTAAGGCACATGCTGCCTTTTTCTGCACCGCCCCGGTGTTTCTCCAGGAGCTGAAACCCGAAAAATGATTCTATTTTCCGGATATTTCCCCAAGTCCGGCGATAGGTATAACCGAGCTCATCGCAGGCAGCCATCAGGGAGCCCTTCTCCTCGATCATCTTGAGCATTTTCCATTTTCCGTCACCCAAAATGCCTTTACCGCCTGAATCTTCCATCCAGATCTTGTAATGAAGATGGATGTCGCGTGATTTGTCGGAGAACCTGGAAGCCATAGGTATCATTTTTCGCAAAAATAGATAAATTCCCGTTATGCTAATAATTGCATATCGTAAAGAAAGTTGCAAACAACTGCCAACCATAAAATAATTTAGAATAATTCTAAATTATTATCTATATTTGCAGCATGGTTAGTTATGCCGATATGTTTACATTTGCATATCGAAAATGTAATAAATAAAATCTGAAAATCATTCATATGAACAATGCGATCTTCAACATTGAAAGACCTGAAAATGAAAGGAACCATTCCTATGCGCCCGGAACCAGGGAACGAAAAATACTGAATGAGCAGCTTGACCGGATGAGCAGTGAGGTGCTGGATATTCCACTTGTCATCGGCGGAAAGGAGATCCGTACCGGGAAGACCGGCAAGGTGGTGATGCCGCATGAACACGGGCATGTGCTGGCCCATTTTCACCTGGCAGGTGAGAAAGAGGTACAGATGGCCATTGAAGCCGCAGTAAAGGCACATCGTGACTGGGAGAGTGTCTCCTGGGTGGAGCGGATATCCATTTCACTGAGGGCAGCAGAGCTGATATCGGGGAAATACAGGCAGTGGATCAATGCAGCCACGATGCTGGGTCAGGGAAAGAGTGCCTATCAGGCCGAGATTGACTCAGCGTGTGAGGTGATCGACTTTCTGAAGTTCAATGCCTTCTTTACCTCTGAGATTTATAAGGAACAGCCGCATTCGCAACCGGGGATCATCAACCGGATAGAATACCGGCCTCTGGAAGGCTTTGTTTTTACTGTTACACCTTTTAATTTCACGGCGATTGCTTCCAACCTCAATATGGCTCCCGTGGCGATGGGAAACACCACTGTGTGGAAACCATCCTCCACCTCCATCCTCTCCAATTACGTGTTGATGCAGATCTTCAGGGAGGCCGGATTACCCGACGGGGTTATCAATTTCATTCCCGGCTCAGGCAGCATGATCGGCAAAATAGCCCTGTCTCACCGCGACATGACCGGGATCCATTTCACTGGCTCCACGGGAACCTTTAACGGGATATGGCGAATGATCGCGGAGAACATGCAGGGATATAAGTCGTATCCCCGGATCGTTGGAGAGACAGGCGGGAAAGATTTTGTGTTTGTACATCCCTCCGCCGATGCCCAGGAGGTCGCTGTAGCCATTGTACGTGGCGCATTTGAATATCAGGGTCAGAAGTGCAGCGCAGCATCCAGGGCCTACATCCCGTCGTCCCTATGGCCGGGGATCAGGGAGCGGATCGGAGATATGCTTGCGCAGGTTACCGTCGGCGATGTCAGGGAGTTCAGCCACTTCATGAATGCCGTGATCGACGAAGCCTCTTTCGATAATGTCATGGGCTATATTGACTACGCAAAAAATTCCACAGATGCGGAAGTTATCTTCGGTGGTACAGGCGACAAATCGAAGGGATATTTTTTGAAACCCACCGTGATACTCACTACTGATCCGCATTTCAAATCGATGGAGGAGGAGATATTTGGCCCGGTCATGACCATATATGTATATCCGGATAAAGACTTCGAGGAGACGTTGCACGTTTGCGACAGGACCTCTCCCTACGGTCTCACGGGGTCGGTCTTCTCACGTGACCGTACTGCGCTGAATACCGCATGCAGGATTTTGCGTTATGCTGCCGGAAACATCTACTTCAACGACAAGCCCACGGGGGCGGTGGTAGGCCAGCAGCCTTTCGGCGGAGCCAGGGGCTCAGGGACCAACGATAAATCGGGGAGTCACCTGAATCTGCTGAGGTGGACGAATCCCAGGACAATCAAGGAAACCCTTATCCCCCCGACAGAGTTTACCTATCCATACATGAAGGCGGATAAATGCCATTGAAAAAGTGGCAGTTTGAATTACTTACTTAACAGATCTCTTTGCTTTTCAGTTGATCCGTTCAAAATATCCCCCGTCGCTGTTAAAGCAGAAGACCTCCCCGGTTTCGATAATGTAGTGCCAGCCTGCAAGGCGGATAGTGCCTGATAAATATCTTTCCCGGATGAATGGGTAGGTAAGCAGGTGGCGGAGTTGTTCCACCACGTTGACCTGTTCGGTGAGCCATTCTCTGGCTTCAAGGTCACCCTGATCAGGCAGGAGCGTCAAAACCTGTTCTTTCACACTGGCCGAAAGTTCCAGCCATTTGCGTGTGTGCGGAATATCTTTCATGTCGTGATCGTGTTTGTACAACGCGGCGCATCCACCGCAGTTCGAATGGCCGCAAACCACGATATTTTCCACATTTAAGACCTGAACTGCGTATTCGATGGCCGATGTGGTGGCAAGGTACTCCTCCGAAGCCCGGTAAACCGGAACGATATTGGCAATATTCCGGACAACGAAAATTTCGCCCGGCAGTGTCCCGGTGATCAGGTTGGGAACCAGCCTGGAGTCGGAACAACCGATAAAAAGTGTATGCGGACTTTGGTGGCTGCTGATCTTTGAAAACAGCTCCCTGTGACTTTCAAAGTCCCTTTTCCTGAACTCCACGACACCCCTGAGTAATTTCTCCATAGCATGCTCCTTGTGCCACAAAGGTAAAACAATTTCAAAGGAATCGGTTCCTGCCGTAATGGTTCAGGTTGCTGTACCTTGATTACTGAAGCGGTGTCACCACCTCGATCAGCTCAGGGAGGTCCATCCCGATATTTTTCAGGTGTTCGATTTTTGGTACACCATTCCTGGTCCATCCCCGTCGTTCGTAAACAGCATCGAGAAGCTTTTCGTAACGGTCTTCGCGGTAAGCCCGCAAGACTTTCATCTTTTCCTCTGTAGTTTTACCTTCCGGATCAAAACCGACGAGGTCTTTAAGCTGTTTGTCGTAACGTTCGGCACGCGATTCGTATTCCTCTTTCGTAACAGGTCCTGCAGCGCGGTACGGTTGCGCATCATGCTGCCGGAGGCCATAACCACGGCGGATGTTGAAGATACGCTGGAAATTATATACACGTTCCGACTGCTTCACCAGTTCATGTTTATCGATATGCTGACCGGTGACCGCATTAAAGATGGTTACATAGTTATCGACATGTTCAGGGACTTTGGCCGGCTCGTCGGTCTGGGCGTTGTTTTCCGGTTCCACATCATTCCAGGGTAGTTTGCAGAAACCTGCCAGGCCGAACCAGGTTCGGAACATCGGGAAGTAATGCAGCGCTTCGGCCTTTTTTTCAAAAGTGGGGATCTGGTTGTTTACCATGTCCATGAATATCAGCCACGCCTCATCATGTTGTGGCCCCTTGTTGGTCATGGCATAACCACCCTGCTGGGCCAGCGACTCCTTGGAAACGTATTGGCTGTATTCAAGGCCTTTGTTCTCCATCCCGATATCCTGCATAAAACCTGGGTCACCCCATCCTTTTTCGGCGAAGATCTGCTTCATCTTCCTGACTCCCTGGCCAGCGGTTACACCAAATCCTTCACCGCGGGAAAGCTGGTGAAGCAGTTCCATGGCTGCATCGGCGTTACCGAAGTTCAGTTTCAGCCCGCTGGTGCGTTCTTCATTCAGGATGCCATTCTCATAACACTCCATGACAAAACCCAGGATAGTGCCCCATGTGATGGTGCAGATACCGTATGTGTCGCAATAGAAATTTGCTTCAATGGTGAAATCGGGATTGAATATGCCGGCAATGGATCCGAGTGAGGAGGTGGTTTCGTATTCAGGGCCGTCAACGATCACCTTTTCGCCTTTATAGGGACCGGAGCGGAGTTCGTAGTTATCAACCCCTTTGGCACACGACATATTGCACCCAACCCAGCAGCCGTCGGGCATGTTCTGGGTGAAAAAAGATTTCCACACGTCACCGTGGATCTTGTAAGCGTCGGGATGGCTTCCGAACTTAAAATTATTAACCGGCAGCAGATCGTAATCGTTCATGATATGGGTCAGATGTGCCGTTCCTTTCGATCTCATTTCACACTGCTTGTCGTCCAGCTCCCGCATCTCTTTATTGAACCGGCGACCCCGTTCCTGGATCGCCTCCATGTTTACAACATTATTCCGGTTTCCGCCAATCGATTTCACATGGGCAACCAGCGCCTTGATCTTCTTGTCGCGCAACACCGTGCCAATACCGCCGCGACCGGCCTGCTTCAACCTGACCTTCTTTCGTTTGATGTCATAGAAGCTGAAATTAAGCATACCGATCAGGGAGTGCTCGGCAGCCGTTCCGGCGGAGACGACCGACACGTTGTATTTGTCCTTCTCATTGCCCGGTATGGCCATCATCTCATGGAGTTCTTCCGCAAGGACGTGGCTGTCGGAAGGGAGGTCGCCGGCTTCATAGATCTCGATGATCTCCCGCTCCTCCTCAAAAACCACCAGCACCTCCTGTTCCGCTTTTCCCTGGATCTCCAGAGCATCAAAACCGCAGAATTTCAGGAAAGGACCGAAGAAACCGCCGACATTTGAATCAACAATAATGTCGGTTTGGGGGCTGATCGCACAACAGATGGCCTTACCGGCTCCGGAGTACTGGGTAATACCACAGCACGGACCTCCTGAAATAACGATCTCGTTATCCGGGTCGTCCCACTTTGTGTCGGGTTTCGTGGCATCCCACAGCAGGCGCAGGTCAAATCCCTTCCCGCCGATGAACTTCTGTTTCATCTCCTCCGATACAGGTTTCTCCCTGATGGAAAGATCCCCCACATTGATATGCACCGTCCGGTTGTTATAGCCTCTGTCGACCGGGGCCCATTTGTAATTGTACCGGGCAAGAAGCCTGTGCGTTTTCTGATATTCTTCGAAAGTCATGTAATTGTTATTTTAAGGTTCATGGTGTTGCGTAACAAAATTAGTGAAAAAATATGCACACAAACCCTTATCAATCAAAAAGTTCGATAGGCATTCTCCTGCATATCGCGCAGGAGGTATGGCAATCTCAGGACCTCCCCAGCGCCTCTTCCTCATCTTCGCTGTCAGCCACGTCATACCAGTGGTAAAGACCATCGAGCAGTCGTTTCTGTTTTTCTTCGGATGACAGCCGTTCATAAGCCTCTCTTGCCTCGCGGGCTTTGCGTCGTTTTTCCTCTTCTATTGCCCAGATATTGGCGGTATATCTTTCTTCCACGCACCGTTCCAGGAACTCACGGGCGACAGCAGGAAAAAGCTCCAGCAATAGCTGCTCCTTTTCGTTTTCCGCGAGTTTAAGGCCACCATATTCCTCAAACACGTTATTTTCCTGTTTGCGGTAGTTCTTCGGATCATACGGGGTTTCTTCCCGCACTCCGGTGATCAGTTCTCTGAATCCCGGATCGACAGGTATGGGTGTTTTCCCGTACAGTCCTTTGACCAGGTTTACATACTGGATTGATTTGGTGGTAAAGAAAGCCTCTGCCTTATTTTCATCGATCACGCAGTTGACTGCCTGTACCCCGATGATCTGCGATGTAGGCGTCACCAGGGGCGGGCATCCCGATTTGATCCTGACCAGTGGCACGAGTTCAAGCACCCGGGGAAGCAGATGGTCGAGTTTCAGCTGCTTGAGCTGGGCAAGCATATTGGTATACATTCCACCCGGGATCTCAGCTTTTCGGACATCTTCATCGGGATGAGGGAATCCGAAATACTGTTCAATCTCCTGACAACATTCCAGCAGTTCGTCTTCTTTATCATGCCGGGCCATATAGATAGCCTTGATGAATAACCTGTTCACCTCACGCGGCAGCTTGTCATTGACGATGTCGAATTCATGGGGCAGCGGTGTAGTGTCGAACTCCTTTAATTCTTCTCTGATGGTTTTCAGTTCGCGGTCTATTTTCTTTACTGCATCAAGGTTTACGCCAGTATCAATACCCAGTTTATCGCAAAAAATCTGAATCAGTTCGAAGGCTGGGGCCGCGGGACCGCCGGCGAAATGCCAGATGGAGGTATCGACAATATCAACGCCATGAATGATTGCCATCAGCATGGAGGCCAGTCCGTAACCAGGAGTGCAGTGGGTGTGGAAATCCACGGGAACCCTGAGTTCAGATTTCATCCTTCGGACCATCTCCCCCGCCACTAAAGGCGTGATCAGTCCTGCCATATCCTTGATGCTGATCATATCAGCTCCCAGAGCCTCCATCTGCCGGGCCTTCTCCAAAAAATAGCCGACTGTGAAGATGTCGTGCGGCAGTGCTTTCAGATGCATCCAGGATCTGACCCTCTGCCGGGCCGAGAATCTGGGATTGACTGTATAACTGACCGCGCAGTCGGCCAGCCCGCCGTTCTCTTTCACATACCGGATGGTCGATTTGAGGTTTTCGACATCATTCAGGGCATCAAATATGCGCATGATCCCGATCCCGGAGTGTACGGCATTACGGTTGAATCCTTCGATGACCTCTTCGGGATAAGGATTATAACCGAAAAGGTTCCTTCCCCTTGAGAGTGCGGTGAGGAGGGAAGTGTCGCCGATCACCTCCCTGGTACGCTCCAGCCGTGTCCAGGGATTTTCATGAAGATACCGCATGATGCTGTCTGGAACGGCTCCGCCCCATACCTCCATAGAATAAAAACCTGCCTCCCTGTAATAGGGCAGGACACGATCCACCTGTTCCTGTGTCATTCGGGTGGCAAAGAGCGACTGCTGTCCGTCGCGAAGGGTCAGGTCTCTGATTTTTAAAGTTCTGCGGGGCATTTGATAGCGATTGAATGAAACCTTAGTTTCGTGATTCTCTGTTAATAAAATAACAGTACAAAATTAGATAGAATTATGCATCTTTCGGTAAGTTTGTTCAGAAGAATTCATACAATGAAATACAGTGAAAGCCGTTAACCTCTGAGCGCAGCGTTATACAGCAAACAGGATACTATTATGACGTTTTCGGAAATAAAGCAGATACTTGGCCGGAAGACAGTGGGAATTGCGGGATGCGGGGGGCTTGGATCCAATTGCGCGGCAGCACTGGCACGTTCCGGTATCGGGGCACTGATCCTCGTTGATTTTGACACCGTAAGCGAATCAAACCTCAACAGGCAATACTTTTTTACGCATCAGGTCGGACAGAAAAAGGTTTACGCCTTGCGGGACGTCCTTCAGAAGATCAATCCTGATATTTGTTTGAAGGTCTATGATCTCCGGCTGACTCCTGACCTTATCCGGCAATGTTTCTCAAATTGTGATGCGGTGGTGGAGGCCTTCGATCAGGCGTCGGAAAAACAGATGCTGATAGAGAAGTGTCTCGAGGTGTTTCCGGAAAAGCCGCTGGTTGCGGGTGTCGGAATGGCGGGTTATGGAAGGAATGAGCTGATCAGGGTGTGGCAATCCGGAAATCTTTATATTTGCGGTGATGAGGTAACGGAGATCTCGGAGGAAAATCCGCCTTTCGCCCCGCGGGTGGGAATTGTGGCCAATTTACAGGCCAATGTGGTGGTGGAGATTCTCTTGGGATCATGAACGATGAGGTTGGGAAATGCAATTTATTCTGAACAATAATCCGGAATCGGTGGAACGGGAATGCCTGACAGTGTCGGAACTTCTCAGGCATAAGAACTACACCTTCAAAATGCTGGTCATAAAGATCAATGGCATCCTGGTGAAGCGCGATGCGTATGATACGGCAGTGATAGAAGAGGGCGATGATGTGATGGTGCTCCATCTTGTTTCCGGAGGATGACCATTATGTTATGATCACTGTTTTTATTCTTTACCTGGTTATAACAATCGGGTTGGCCTGGTGGTACTCAAGGGGCCCCAGAACCAATGAAGATTTCGTTATCGGGGGTAAACGTTTCGGCGGTACTGCGCTTGCGCTTTCGGAGAGAGCTACCGGTGAATCGGCCTGGTTGCTCCTCGGTCTGACCGGGGAAGCATTTGCTGAAGGATTTAACGTCATGTGGGTAGCGCTGGGTTGTGTGACCGGAATCATCTTTATCTGGCTGGTGATGGCTGAGCGGTTGCGCCGGGAAACTGAGAAAGCCGGTGTAATGACCGTAGCCGGACTGATCGCAAGAAAAATACCTGGCTCGGAAAAGGCCATCAGCCTGCTCTCCGCTTCCATTATCGTATTCTTTTTTATCTTTTATATTGCCGCACAATTCAGCGGCTCAGGCAAGGTGCTGCACAAGACTTTCGGGCTTGATCCCTTCTGGGGTATCATCATCGGCTCAGTTGTGGTTACCGTGTACTGCATGCTCGGAGGGTTCATCGCCGTGGTTGTAACAGACGTTTTCCAGTCGCTGCTTATGATCTTAACCCTGGTCGTATTCCCGTTCATTGCCCTGATGGTAGCTTCTCAGCAGGGTATCCCGGTTGTGGAAATGATCGGGCATGCTGATCCAATACATTTATCACTGACCAACGGACAAACCGGATGGATGGCGTTTCTTTTCATACTTAGCGGTTTGAGTTGGGCCCTCGGGTATACCGGACAACCTCAGTTGCTTACCCGGATGATGGCTTTTCGAAACGCATCAGATATCCGAAGGGGTCAATGGGTTGCCATTATATGGACTGTGCTGGCTTATACCGGTGCTATACTTATCGGACTGTTCGGGATCGCATTGCTGCAAAGCGGGCATCTGACCGACGAAGCCGGCCATCTCGCCGGTGATGCCGAAAAGATCCTTCCTGTCATGGTCATACATTTTGTCCATCCGATTCTCGCTGGGGTTCTACTTTCAGGAGTCATTTCTGCCATGATGTCGACTGCCGCCACGGAGTTAACCGTTTCTTCCGCCTCGATCGGGGAGGATATGATCAGCAAGCTACACAGGAAAGCCATGACAAATAAAGGGAAACTCATTATGAACCAGATGCTGACACTGGCCGTCGGTATCATTGCGATCATCCTGGCTTTGACCCTTACCGATACAGTCTACGGGCTGGTATCCTATGCATGGTCAGGAATCGGTTCCTCTTTCGGACCGGCACTGATCCTGATTCTCTTCTGGAAAAAGATCTCCCGGGCCGGCATCATCGCCTCGCTGGTCAGCGGAACAGCAGGCACGATCCTTTGGAAAATATTTTTCCTTGAAATGACGGGAATCTCCGAGCGACTTATCAGTTTTGCTTTTGCCTTCCTGATGGCCGTAGCTTTTTCGATCATTATCCCTGAACGAAAGAGGGCGTGATCAGAAAAGTTCCGCTACGATAAAGGTACTGCCTCCCACAAAAATGACATCCGAGGGGGAGGCGTTTTCTTTGGCGGCCTCAAGGGCTTTCTTTACCGAGGAATATGCTTTTCCTTTCAGTCCTGCCCCGGTTGCTTTTTTCATGAGCCTGTCAGTTGCCATGCCGCGCGGGATATCAGCCTTACAGAAATAATACTCGGCTTTCCGGGGTAATAATGCGAGCATGGAATCAAGATCTTTGTCCTCGACTACACCAAAAATGATATGTAGTTTGCGGCAGGGTATCTTCCCGATTTGTTCCATGGATAGCCTGAGTGCGGATTCGTTGTGCCCTGTGTCGCAGATCGTCATGGGCAGGGAGGAGAGGATCTGCCAACGACCAAAAAACTCCGTGTTGTTGACCACATCGCGGATTCCCTGGCGTATGTTTTCGAAGGTCACGGGAAATCCATTCGCGGAAAGAATATCACAACATGCCGCTGTCGTGATGATATTTTTTCGCTGATAATCCCCGAGGAGCGGGCAAAGCAGATTTTTAACGATCCTTTCTGCCCCTTTGTAAACATCCATCACCTGATAGTGTCTTCTGCGACCGGAGATATGCACCCTGTCGACGCTGAAGTGGCGGTCGGCAAATATCATCGGGCTCCTGAGAGATCTGGCCTGAAGCTCGAAAACATGATCGGTCTCAGATTGTGACTCTCCGACGACAACAGGGATCCCTTTTTTAAAGATGCCTGCTTTCTCGGTAGCGATCTTTTCCAGAGTATCGCCCAGAAATTCCATATGGTCATACCCTATATTGGTGATTACTGTCAAAACCGGTTGAACAATATTGGTGGAGTCGAGACGTCCCCCCATGCCGGTTTCGATCACTGCAATATCCACCTGCTGCTCCTCAAAGAATTTGAAGGCCATGGCGGCGGTCATCTCAAAGAAGGATGGTTTCAGGTTGTCGAATTCTTCACGATGTTTTTTAATGAAGGAGCATACAAAGCTGATACCGATCTTTCTGCCATTGACCCTGATCCGCTCGCGGAAGTCGGAAAGGTGCGGAGAGGTGTATAGTCCGGTCCGGTAACCCTGGGTTTGAAGGATGGATGCAAGCATATGGGCAACCGATCCTTTTCCGTTTGTCCCGGCCACGTGAACGGCCGGGAAAGTTTTTTGCGGATGACCGAGCATCGCGGCCAGTTTCTGAATATTGTCGAGGTTCGCCTTGTAAGCGGCGCCGCCTACCCTGTGGAACATGGGCAGGCTTGCGTACATATAATTAAGTGTTTCCTGATAGCTCATGATAATATATTTATAGGTTTACCCAACAAAGATAATAAAATAAAATGAATAAGTCAATAAATTGCGCCGGATGAGGTGTCTCCAGGGGATCCCGTAACCGATGACAGCACGTTGATCTCTCCCCGCGCTCTGAGCAAACCCAGGAAAGCGAAAATCAGGGCTTCCTTGAATTTCACAATGAGTGGATCGGGTACCACGATGGTGAGCGGTGTTTTCTTCCTGATCAGGCTGAGCAGATGGGAGTTAAATGCTCCCCCTCCTGTCACCAGCATTTGGTCTCCTGCTGCAGGGCTCAGTGCTGCGGTGATGCGCCGGGCAATATGTTCGGTAAATGTGGAAAGCAGGGTACCGGGGTCGTACAGGGAAGAAGTCAGGAGAGGATGGATGTTTTCCGCGACCCATTCTTTGCCAAGCGACTTAGGTGGAGCGAGCCGGTAATAGGGAAGATTTTCCAACGCTTCAAGCAGTTTCATATCAGGTGTCCCGTCTTTTGCGATCCGGCCGCCGGGGTCATATTCCAGGCCTTTTCTTGCAGCGAGCATGTTCAGGACGATGTTGGCGGGACATAGATCATAGGCCAGCCGACGGCCGCCGACCTCCTCCGAGATGTTGGCAAAACCGCCGATGTTCAGACAGTATCTGTAATCGGGAAACAGGAGCCTGTCGCCTACCGGCACCAGGGGCGCCCCCTGGCCTCCCAATGCCACATCGTATGAACGGAAATCGTAAATGACAGGGATTCCTGTTTCGGCTGCAATTGCCGGTCCTTTTCCTATTTGTGTGGTGAGCCTGCGGTGGGGCTGATGGAATACGGTATGCCCGTGCGAGGCAATTAGTTCTGGTTTTATGTCGTTCAGGCGGATAAA
This sequence comes from uncultured Prolixibacteraceae bacterium, assembly GCA_964457665.1. Taxonomy (GTDB): domain Bacteria; phylum Bacteroidota; class Bacteroidia; order Bacteroidales; family FEN-979; genus CAYWHQ01. The sequence goes on from CAYWHQ010000003.1 coordinate 11,523, forward strand.
ATCCCTGGCCAGTTGGCCCATCAGGTGGCCCAGTTCGCTATCGGCTAACGCATATTCCAGGGCAGTGCCTTGCGGCAGGGATGCGAGCCGGTTGCGCCATGGAAGGTCGTATGGGAAAGTATCGGCATGTGTCACTGTATAATGCCATCGCCCTGATTCATCCCTTGTGAATTCACAGCAGGCGATGTCCAAACCGTCGAGGCTTGTGCCTGACATCATTCCAAGTACTCTGTGCAATGCATCCGCACCCTGGAGAATCGTTTTCATAGCGCCGGAAGGAGATTTTCAAGTCCGATTCCGCGACTTCCCTTAAGCAGGATGGTGCGGTCTTTCAGGGGATGGTTCAGGAGCCACTGACCGGCTTCAACAGTATTGTTGAATGTCCGGAACCGCGGTATTGTGTTCAGCGAGGATAAGACGGGTCCGACCAGGAATACCTCTTCAAATTCCGGGCAATTAAGATCCCTGAGAATGGCCAGATGTTCATTTTCAGTGTCCTTGCCCAGTTCAAGCATATCGCCGAGAATCAGTGTTTTCGACCGGTATTGGCTGTTCCTGAAGCTTTGAAGCGCCAGATGCATGCTGGAAGGGTTGGCATTGTAAGCATCCAGGATGAGCAGGTTGGAGGTGGTCTGCCTGACTTCCGACCGGTTCATGGCTGGTTTGTAGTTTCCGATCGCGCTGCAGATGAGTGGCGACGGAACACCGAAATAGCTTCCGGTACAAGCAGCAGCCAGAATATTTATCACGTTATGGGTGCCGAACAGTTCTGAATGGATGGTAAGGGAACCATCTGAAAATGATACGGTGGCATGGGCGTATGGACTGGTGCCGGCAGGTTTCCCGTGGATAAAGCCCTCATTTTCACCGTATAGTATGCGTTGGATATTCTCTGAGTGCTGCATCAGCAGCGGATCATCCCCGTTAACAAAGAGAGTGCCGCCTGAAACAGCCAGAAAACGGTAGAGTTCGGTTTTCGTGTTTATTACGCCATCATAACCGCCGAATCCTTCCAGGTGCGCTTTACCGATATTGGTGATCAGGCCGTAATCAGGAAGAGCGATCCTGCAGAGCATGTCGATCTCTCCCGGATGGTTGGCGCCCATTTCAACTACTACCATGCGGGTTTCATCGCTGATACGGAGGAGCGTCAGGGGTACTCCTATATGGTTGTTGAGGTTCCCCTGGGTGGAGGTTACCTTGTATCTGGCGGAAAGCACCGCGGCGATCAGCTCTTTGGTAGTGGTTTTCCCGTTTGTGCCCGTGATCGCGATCACGGGTATATGGAATTGTTTCCGGTGGAAGGTGGCCAGTTGCTGAAGGGAACGGAGGGAGTTTTCAACCGGCAGTATCCGCGGATTGCCGGGAGCAGGCAGACGGTCAGTAACAGCATATGAGGCACCGTTTTCCAATGCCTGCATGACAAAGTCGTTGCCATCAAAAGTATCACCGTGCAGGGCGAAAAAAAGCGAACCGCTCCGGATCTGCCTGCTGTCAGTAGCTATGCTGCTGCAATCAAGAAAATGCCGGTAAAGTTTTTCAGTACCTGTGAACATCAGCTGGGTTACCGTCCCGGCATGGATCCGCCGACCCGTGTCATGGCACAACGGAATCCAATAGCGTTTGAAGCTTCATTTTCATCCATGAAACGGCGTTGGCCGGGACTCAGATAATAGGCCGGATCTTTCCACGAACCCCCTTTGAAAACCCTGGCTTTGTCGCTGATCAAGGAACTCTTGCCATATTCATACATCAGGTCGGAGGTGTTCACTCCCGTGCTGTCGCGCATGCTCCAGAATTCATTGCTTGTATTGGAAGCATAGTCTCCATCGAGGTAATTAATATTGTCGGACTTGCGGTAGTTGAACCGGGTCTGGGCTTCAGCAGGGGTGATTTCACGATATTTCATGCGGCCAAGACTGTCCTTTTCAGCAAGGAATCCTTCGGCGTCGCGTACTTGAGTCTGAAATACATTGCCACGGAAGGGGTGGAGGTCGGATACGTCATAAAATGAGAGCGGACGATAAACGTCGAGTACCCATTCGCTTACATTACCGGCCATATTGTAAAGTCCGTAATCATTCGGGAAGAAGGAGCCACAGGGAGCGGGAATGTCTGCCCCGTCGTTAAGATTACCAGCAACGCCCATGTAGTCGCCCTTTCCTCTCTTGAAGTTATCCAGGAAACTGCCATAATATCTCGATTCGCTTGTTCTGACCTGGCTTCCGTTCCAAGGGTAATTCTTTTTTTCAACCACACGTTCATACACCGTGTTGCCGACCAGTCCCCATGCTGCATATTCCCATTCAGCTTCGGTCGGGAGGCGGTATTTTGGCTGCATGATGCCATCTTCCAATCTGACCTTCCGGGTGCCGGTTCCGCTGGGATTGAGATCGGGCAGAGGTTTGTCGACCAGCCCCTCATACTGTCCTGCCAGATATGCCTCGGTGTTGAAGTTGTTATCGTTTTTCTGTGCCGGGTCCATGGCGAGAATGCCTCGTCTGATCAGCAGCATTTCATTGACACGGTCGGTCCTCCAGGCGCAATAGTCATTGGCTTGTGCCCAGGTGACGCCCACCACCGGATAATTCCTGTAAGCGGGATGGCGGAAATAGTATTCTACCAGCGGTTCATTGTAGGCCAGTTTGTCTCTCCAGACAAGGGTATCCGGCAGCGCTTTGCGGTAAACCCCCGGATAATCCGTTCCATAAACCCTGTTGAGCCAGTAGAGATACTCCAGATAGTCGAGGTTCCTCACCTCTGTTTCATCCATGTAAAAACTGGCAACAGTGACCTTGCGGGGCTGGTTGTTCCATTCATACATCACATCATCCTGTGATTGTCCCATGGTGAAAACGCCTCCTTCAATGAAAACCAGGCCAGGACCTGTTTCCTGGGCAGCAAAATCACGAACTTCAAAACCACCGTTCTTTGGATTGTTGTAATCCCAGCCCGTGGAGCGGGAAACCTCTTTTTTGCACGCGGCGGTGAAAAGAACCGCGGAAACAAGGATACCGGAAAAGATCAGGTTATGGAATCTCATCTTTCTGAAAATTTTTGCAAATATATAACTAAAATCTCGGGCATTTTATTGCTTTGATGACTCTTCTTTTTTCGATGCATGGGAATTGCCATGAGAGTGATACCTCGTGCGCCCCGCCAGATAAGCTTTTGAGCTTTGATATGGTAAAATCATAACTATAGCTGACCCTGAGGTTTTTATAGTGAATTCCGAGCATGGGAATGATCGCATCGGCATTTCCGAAGTTGTACCGGAACCAAAGGCCGCCGATGATCGGATCGACCGTAAGGTAAACGCCCAGGTTGAGCTGGCGAAATTTATACTGTTGCTGGTACAGGATATTGGGAGAAATGGAGAATTCCCTCTCTTCGTCGAATCCGCGTTGCCCGCCTCCGAGATTGATCACAGAACCGGCATGAATGGTGAATTTCATGTACAACTGGGAGGTCTGGTCGTTGTAAAAACCGTTTTTCGGCTGTGAGAGGTGATCCACTGCGATACCCCCATATATCAGATTGTCCCACGCCAGGAAAATACCTGCCGAGAAATCCGGTGCGGCCACACTGGCCTTATCAGGCGGTTTCTCACTGGTGGGGAGGACGAAACCCTGAAGCGGGTCGATCATATCTTCAAAGGTCAGGTTTTCCCATACGAGCCGGCGCTGGTAGTAACCTGCCCTGACAGCTCCGCTGGCCGAAAGCCGTGATGTGATATTGAACTTGTAGGCATACATCAGGCTGATTTCCGTTGTATTCAGATTTCCGCTTCCTGCCCGGTCAGCCATGATCAGGAGTCCGACACCGCCATGTAAAAAATCCACATATTGGTCGTAGTATGCACCGTAGGTCACAAATGCCTTATCGAGAGAAGGCCACTGAAGTCTGAAATTTCCGCCTGCCCTGGGACAGACCTCCGCACCGGTCAGGGCCGGATTGAGGTACAGGGGATTGGAATAAAATTGTGAAAAGGCAGGATCCTGAGCATACAACCGGCCGGCGCTGACCATAATTAAAAATACAACTACTCCTTTCAGCCGTTTCCGCATTCTGGTGAAATGAATGTCTGATTCAAACAACGCAACAATATTACAATTATTTTTTGTACAGCCGGCCCGTGTCTCTGACAATATTAAGGGTCCCCGGCCGTTACTTGATGAACCTTGCTAATTTTATACCATGAGAGCTGTTTTACGCCAGTTATTATACCTCTTCCTCTTTTTTTCGGGTTCATGCTCCGCAGTGTTTGGCCAGAGCGCGGTAACCGGAACGTTTTCCGCGGAATCGGTACTGGAAAACGGTACATGGATTAAGATTGCCGTTCAAACAACAGGAATCTATAAGATATCATATGAAGATCTTTCGAAATATGGGATCAATCCTTCCGGGTTGGATCCAAGAAATTTCAGGATTTTTGGGAATGGCGGGGGAATGCTTCCGGAATCAAATGCCTCGCCCCGTACGGATGATCTTCGGGAGAATCCAATTTTTGTGGCCGGCGAATCCGACGGCTCCTTTGATCCGGGCGACTATTTTCTTTTCTACGGAGAATCACCCGACGACTGGATTTATAATCAGACAGATAACCTTTTCCGGCACCGGAAAAACATCTATACCGACTTCAATTATTATTTTTTCACATTTAATACAGGTCCGGGAAAACGAATCAGCGATGAGCAATCCACCTCACTGCCGGCAACGGATCATATAAACACGTTCAACGACTTTTTCCTCTATGAGAAGGATGATCTTAACCTGATCAAATCGGGCCGGGAATGGTACGACAAGGATCTTTTTGACCTTACCACCAGTCGCAGTTATTCCTTTTCCATTCCCAACAAACATCCCTCCATTCCGGCGACCATCGTGGTGGATGTAGCTGCCAGATCCACTGCCGGGGCTACAAGTTTCCGGGTTTCGGTGAACGACCAGCAGCTGACCACTTTAAGCGTACCCTCAGTTTCGGGAGATTATCTTGATAACTATGCCAGGAAAAAAACAGGTACTGCCACTTTCAGCGGGAACGGACCACTCTTTACGGTCAAGCTGGATTATATCAAAACATCCAGCGGGCAGACAGGATGGTTGAACTATATTGCCATCAATGCCGTCCGTCTCCTCTCCATGTCCGGGAATCAGATGTCTTTCAGGTCTGTGGCCGGGTCAGGGCCCGGAAGGGTCACCGAATACACCCTGTCTTTCGCTGCTGCCGGGCTGATGGTCTGGGATGTGACCGACAAGGGAAATATCCGCCGTATCCACACTACCGTGAGTGGTAGTTCTTTAACGTTTCGCCTGGCTACCGACACCGTAAGGGAGTTCATTGCCTTTGACGGCGGGTCGTTTTTAACTCCGGAATATGCCGGCATGATCTCCAATCAGAATCTTCACGGATCAGCTCCGGTAGACTATGTGATCGTCAGCCATCCGGCATTCCTGTCAGAGGCGGAACGTCTGGCCGGCTTTCACCGTGCCCACAGCAACCTTTCCGTTCAGGTGACCACTACCGAAAAGGTTTACAATGAATTCTCCAGCGGCAAACAGGATATTACTGCCATCCGGGATTTTTTGCGGATGCTCTATGAGCGGGCAGAACCGGGCAACCGACCCCGCTACCTGCTTCTGTTCGGAGATGCCTCCTATGATTATAAGGCAAGAATCTCAGGAAACACCAACTTTGTTCCTGCATTTCAGTCGTCGGAATCGCTCAATCCCATCGATTCATATGTTACCGACGACTATTTTGTGATTCTCGGCATTGCCGACGGCCTCGACGGCGCAGGTGATCTCCAGGCAGGGATCGGAAGACTTCCGGTAACTAACCTTACCGAAGCAACCCAGGCGGTGAACAAGATCATCCACTATTGCGAGAATAGTGACAAGGTAAAGAATGACTGGAGAACGACAGTCTGCTTCGTGGCGGATGACCAGGATGAAGGCGGGAACATCTTTATCCGCGATTCTGAGACTTTGGCAGACCTGATTACCGAAAACCATCCGGTCTATAACATTGATAAAATCTATCTCGATGCTTATACACAGGTGTCAACTCCCGGCGGTAACCGCTATCCGGAGGTGAATGAGGCCATCAACAAGCGTGTGGAAAAGGGTGCCCTGATCATGAATTATATCGGACATGGCGGTGAAGTCGGATGGGCACATGAAAGGGTTCTGGAAGTGCCCGATATAAACGGATGGCGTAATTTCAACAACATGCCTGTCTTTATGACAGCAACCTGTGAATTCAGCCGATATGACGATCCCGGCCGCGTATCGGCCGGTGAATATGTTTTTCTGAACCCATCAGGCGGGGGTATTGCACTTTTTACGACCACACGGGCAACCTTTGCAGGTTCGAATGCTGTCCTCTCAAAAAACTTCTATGAAACCGCTTTCGACCGTTTTAACGGGCAGTTCCTCAAAATGGGGGACATCATCATGATCGCGAAGAACAATACCGGAGCCAATGCCAACGTGAGGAAATTCGTATTGCTCGGGGATCCGGCCCTGCAGATGGCCTATCCTGATCTCGATGTGGCCACTACCGAAGTGTATACCTCCTCCATGGTCAAAACATACGATACCATCCGGGCGCTCTCCGAGGTGACTATTGGGGGAGAAATCCGTGATCTTTCAGGCAATACGGTGGAAAGTTTCAACGGCACCCTCTTTCCGACAGTCCTCGATAAACCCTCTGAGTTGGTTACCCGCGGAAACGACGGGGGAGATCCTTACCGGTTCTATCTCTACCGGAACCCGCTTTACAAAGGGCAGGTACAGGTGACCGACGGGAAATTTTCCTTCTCTTTCATCGTACCCAAAGATATTGCATACCAATACGGTCATGGCAGGATCAGTTATTATGCCAGAAACGCTGATACTGATGCTGCCGGTTACGACAATGGCATTGTGGTAGGAGGATTTAATGACAAAGCGATACCGGATGATTCGGGGCCTCTCATTACACTTTTCATGAACGACCGTAATTTCAGGCCCGGAGGTGTGACAGACCGTGCCCCTTACCTGCTGGCTGATGTTTCCGACGAATCCGGGATCAATACGGTAGGAAACGGGATAGGTCACGACATCACAGCTGTCCTCGATGGAAATACTACTGAACCGATGATCCTCAATGAATATTATGTAGCCGGCCTGGGTACCTATAAAAGCGGGGTTATAACCTATCCGCTTGCCGCCCTTTCCGAAGGAGAACACACCATTACCTTAAAGGTGTGGGACGTTTTCAATAACTCTTCCGAGGCTACCCTCAGTTTTGTCGTGATGGGTTCCGACGCTTTTGAACTCAGAAACCTGATGGTTTACCCAAATCCCTTCCGCGATCATACCACCTTTTCATTTGAGACCAATCAATCACTGAAAGAACTCGATGTTGAGATCAGGGTATTTTCTCTCTTTGGGGAGCTCGTAACCACCATGCATAAAAAGATATATGCCAACGGTTACCGGATTGAACCGATGCAATGGGACGGAACCGCAACGAATGGCATGAAGATCAATTCGGGTACCTATGTTTACCGCATTACTGTTACCCTTCCCGATGGATCTGTGGCCCGGGAATCATCCAAACTTGTATTTATCAGATAGATGCCATGAGAAAAAATATACTGCTGATCTTTGTTTTCATCGCTACGGGAATAGCAGCATCTGCGCAATTCAGGGAGGAGTCGGTCCTTGCCTCGGGCCGGTGGGTGCAGATCGCGGTAGTAAAGAGCGGTATTCACGCGATCACTTACCAGGATCTTCAGCAAATGGGATTTGTGCCGGAAACAATAGATCCGTCTACACTCCGGTTGTTTGGTAATGGCGGGGGGATGTTGTCGGAAAACAACTCGGCGCCCCGCATTGATGACCTGAGGGAGAATGCCATCGAAATTGTTGGAGGAGCCGATGGTCGTTTTGATCCCACGGATCTGCTTTTATTTTATGGAGAAGCGCCGGATAAATGGATCCTGGATCCGGTTACCCGGCTTTACAGGTTCACGAAGCATCTATATGCCGATTCTGCCTATTATTATCTCACAGCAGGAGGCATTCCCGGAAAAAGGGTGGGTATCCGGGAATCAGACCCGGGATCACCCGACTCCTGGTCTTACCGTTTCGACGATTATGCTGCCCATGAACTTGATTCGCTTAATCTGATCCGGTCTGGAAAAATCTGGTACGGCGAAACATTTACATATGACCGTCCTTCACGCAGCTTTCATTTCGATTTTCCCGATATCGATACCCTCTCAGTCCTTACACTGAGAACCTACGTTGCCGCCCGCTCACCCTCCGTCAGCTATATCCGTATTTATGTCAACGGATCGAAGGCCGACTCGGTGAAACTTGATTCCACTCCTCCCGACAGCCCCTCTGATTACGCAAAGGCACGTCTGAAATCAACCCTTGTGGTCTATCCGAAAAATCCTGTTGATATTACGCTGGAGTATAGTCCTCCCACTCCCAGCTCCATGGCATGGCTGAACTTCGTTGAGATCAATGTTACAAGGTTTCTGAAATATTCAGGGCCACAGATGTTGTTCCGTGATCTCAATACCGCTGTTACCGGTAAAATAAACGAATATGTGATGGAGCAGGCGCCCGGTGATCTCTTGATCTGGGATGTGACCGACCCCGGTCAGATCGTGAAACAAAAATATACGATCCTTGAAAATAAACTCAGGTTCAGGGCGAATACCGACATGCTCAGGGAGTTTATTGCCTTCGGGTCAAGCAGCTACCTGCCGGTGCATATCCGGGGTGAAATTGCCAACCAAAACCTTCACGCTCTTCAACCTGAACCCCTTCTGATCGTGACCCATCCAAGATTTTTTGCCCAGGCTGAAAAACTGGCTGAATATCATTTACAGAAAAGCGGGATGAAATCGGTCATAGCCCGGACCGACCACATCTACCATGAATTCGCCTCGGGTCAGCCCGATATTTCGGCGATCAGGGATTTTGTAAGGATGATTTACAACCGGGGTACGGACAGCAACAAACTGAAATACCTGCTTCTTTTCGGTGATGGTTCTTATGATCCGAAAAACAGGGTACCCGGGAACAACAACTTTATTCCTACTTTTCAGTCAGCTGAGTCGCTGAAATTCATGCTGAGTTATGTCTCCGACGACTTCTTCGGTATTCTGGAGGAGAATGAAGGAACTGACTGCAGCGGCGACATTGAGGTTGGGATCGGCAGGTTTCCCGTTTCCACCACAGAGGATGCTGCATTGCTGGTTGACAAGATATGCCGGTATGCAGGAGCCAATGACACCGTGATGGGCGACTGGCGAAACCTGATTACTTTCGTGGCCGACGATGAGAATAGGAACCTGCATATGCACCAGGCCGAGGAGCTGGCTGCTATCGTGGAAACAAAATATCCGGAATACAATATCGGCAAGATTTATCTCGATGCCTACAGGATGGAGAAAATACCGGCGGGTATGCGTTTTCCTGATGTGAACGTTGCCATCAACGCAGCCATCGAAAAAGGGACCCTGATCATGAACTATACCGGTCATGGCAGCGAAGCAGGGTGGAGTTACGAACAGGTGATGACGGTTCCCGATATTGAAACCTGGACCAATGCCCCAAGGTGGCCCGTTATGATCACAGCCACCTGTGAATTCAGCCGTTTCGATAATCCAGAGCGGTACACGGCCGGTGAGATGGTGCTGGTGCATCCCAAAGGAGGCGTCATTTCTCTCTATTCAACCACCAGGCTCGCTCTGTCAACAGCCAATTTCAGACTTGACACGAGTTTTTTCAGGAACCTGCGCAACAAGATCGACGGGGAATATGTCAAGATGGGAGATCTTATCAGGATATCAAAAAACAACAATGCCAATGATGTCAAAATAAGGAATTTCGTCCTTTTTGGAGATCCGGCGCAGGAGATTGCCTTTCCTGACAACAGGATCCGCACTGTTTCGATC
>CAYWHQ010000004.1:0-13221 GCA_964457665.1 uncultured Prolixibacteraceae bacterium
GGTAGGTGTTGAGTCGGGATGCCACCACGGGGATCTGCAGATAGATCATTTCCAGCAGCTTCAGCGAATAAAAAAGATCGGAATAGAGATCTTTTTTCGGAGGAAGCACGCAAAGGGAGGCGTATTGCAATGCACCCATCATCTCCCTGTAAGGCAGAAATCCTTTGTAGAATACCCTCTCCACATTCAGCGCTGAAGCCCTGCTCAGTATGTTAACCAGATCGGGCCCCTCTCCGTAAAGATAAAATCCAATGGTCTCGTAATCGGCCGGTGATTTTTCCCGGATGATCGCCATGGCTTCGATGAGCAGCGGAAGATTCAGATTATAGTTGATCGTTCCGTTGTAAACGATCCGGAACTCTCCGGGTGTTTCAATCTTCGCGAAAGGGGGCATCTCCTCCTCATCGATACCGTTCATCACCGTGGTGATCCGGCGCGAAGGGTAACCCCTCGACAGCAGAATCTCACGGGCGGGATCATGGAACGCTATGATCTCATGGGCAAACCTGAAAGACATCTTCTCCTGCTTCAGCATCAAACGATGCACAAAACCCGACCGGTCGCCGGAATTTCTCATCTGCAACATCACTTCAGGGAAAAGCTCATGGAAATCAAGTATTATCTTCGCGCCGGCCAGTTTCGGGACCAGCGCCGAGAATACCAGGAAGTCGGGAAGCGTATGCACATGAACAATGTCAGGCCGGTGCTTGAACGTGAGCCATGTGACCGTTGTGAAGGCATATATCTCGAACATGACATATTCCGCTATCCTGCGCAGCCAGCTCCCTCTTTTTTTATCTATCCTGAACCGGTGAACTGTGATATTTCCCATTTTCTCGGTTCGCTTTTCCTGCTCCTTCCTCAGACATACGACGTCGACCATCCACCCCTCCGCAACCAGCGCATTACAGTATCTTCTTACCCGCGGATCCTTGGGGAAATGGTCGAAAACCACATGAAAACATCGCTTATTCTTTCCCATATTGCTGCAGATATTCCTCCGCGTGAAGCAAAGCCAGGATCATGGGTGTTTGCGACCAGCGAAAATAGGGTGTTTTAATAGTGATGAAACGTTTCTGCTGAAAATAGAACCATCCTCCGGGATGAAACATCCGGGAAACGACTTTTGCCAAAACCCTCCGGATCATGTCGCACCGGTCTTCACCAAAAAAACGGGAACCGGTCACCAGGGTTTGGATGATCTGGGCGTTGTTCTGAGAGTCGAGCATGCGAAAACGCCCGGGATGATAAAGGGGCGTATAATCACCGGCAATGAAGGCCTGCAAAAAGAAATCATACCCTTTACGGATGACGGCGTATAATTCCTCCGACCTCCTCACGCTGTAATATCCCATCAGTGAATCCAGGATAAAACCGGTATGAAAACCATCCGACCACCTTCCTCCCGGCGCTTCGGAATAATACCACGATCCGTCGGGATTCTGAGACGAGATCAGGTAACCGGCAAGCTGATCAAGGTAATTCCAGGATGTCGTTTCTTCCTGCAGCAGGATGTTTATTTCCGCCAGGAGATGCAAGGCCAGGGCGTTGACGTTGGGCACGGGATCGGGATCGTCTCTGTAATACCTGATAAAGGGATACCCTTGCCGGGTAATTCCTTTCCCGAACTCCCGGTCGATTCCTATGGCAATCTCTTTCAGAACGGATCTGAGGCTGTGGCCGGAACCTTTGCGGTACCAGGCCGCAATACCCTTACCGGCACAAACTGTTGTGTAGAGATTGGGGGTCATTGAATCCGCCAGGATAAAACGGGTGGCATAGGGCATGTTCAGTCCCCAGATCAGGGTTCCCTCACCCCGACAGGCCTTCTCCAGCAGCATTTGCGAAACTTTTCCGGCACGCTCTGCTGCAGAGGTTTCGTTCCACGATCCGGAAATCATGCTGTAGATGATCAGCATGTCGGATAGGGTTTTCACGTGCGGGAGTTTCTTAACACCGGTCCATCTGAGGCTGAAAGGGGTGCGGGCGTTTAGCTGGATCAGTACCCGCTGCAGAAAGGGCCTGTTCTTACTGATACCCCATAACAGGGGGCTGGTAAGGGCGTCGAAGTTGTCGTAGGACCGGTAATCCTCCCGCTCGGTAAAACGGATAGCTTGGCGGGCGATCTCGCGGATTTCGCCGGCGGTCAGATTTTTACCGGGTTGCCGTACTCCTGCCATCGGCGTTCATTCTGTTCAGTACAAACCTGAATTTTCCATTTTCCTCCCTGGGGATGTGTGCCGGATAATCAAACTGGATCATGGTTGCAATGCCAAGCCGTTGCACCGCCTCCTTCCTGATCAGATCCTCTTCGGCCTTGTCGTATCCAGGCTCCCTGACGATCCGCAGGATCACCTCCCCGGCTTTCTCCTGCACAATCTGTGCCTCCGCGACATGCCGGGCATCTTTGAAAAGATGGTCCAGCCGCCCGATCCTGTACCCCTCGGCCGTAATTATAAAATCTTCCTCCCGGCCCTGGATGGCATCGATCATGATGCCGTTGTATCCGCAGGTGCATTGCCGGCTTTCTGAAACCAGAAAACGGTCGCCGGTGGTGTAACGGATGAAAGGCATCGCATGGTTGGCAAGGTTGGTGACGATCATCTGGTCGCCGTGAACCTCAGCAAAACCCGACTGATATAACAGATGGCGACGCCCTTCCGGGCAGGTGAGGATATATCCGCACTTCTCGGTGTTGCCGTAAAAATCGAAGGTCCGGGCTCCGAACACTTCGCTGAACATCTTTTCCTGCGTGACCAGCAGGGATTCTGAGCTGGTGAGCACAGCCGGAATGGAGAGTTGCCGGTTCCGGTGCCTGAACATGGTTGCCAGGAGGTAGACGGCCGACGGGTAACCCAGCAACAGCCCGGGGCGAAACTTCTCAAGTTCCCGGATGTAATGGTCAGCCGTAACCTCCGAAAGATGATAGGCGGAAAAGAAAAGGGTGTTGTGCAGCCGGTCGTGCACCCAATAGGGCGGTTTGTTCTGCCCCGGCCCTGCCACGGGATGACCGGCAATCACAGCCATCCGGTATTGGCCCGGCTCCCTCCCGGTGGCCCAGCGAAACTGCAGGTTTCTGACTGCATAGTACTCCTGAATCGTGTTGACGGTTTCAGGGAACCTGAACCCGGCTCCCGTGGTGCCGCTGGTATGACGCCATACCGTCGGATAGCCGCCGGTGTTCGTGGTCCTGATCCGTTCGAAGTCGCTCCGGATCACCCTCTTGGTCATGACCGGAATCCGCTGCAGGTCAGTGGGAGTCTTAATATCACCCGGGGCAAGGGCATGATCCTGAAAAAACGCTTTATACCAGGGGGAGCATCCGGCGACAAACCGTAGAAATTTCCTGGTCTGTTCCATCTGGAAAGCGGTCATCCGCTCCTCAGACCACTGGCCCGATTCCTTCAGGAAAGCGCTGTGCGCTTTGTACCACTTTCCGAAGCGTTCGCCATGTTTACTGCGCTCCGACAGGGTGGTGACCAGGTTGCGCAGCCAGCCCGGCGAAAGGTAAAAGAGATGCTGAAAATTCTGCCGTATCTTGTCCATAGAGGCTTACCGGTCAACCTCCTGCATTTTTTCCAGATAATTCCTCCACCCCATGTGCGGTTTGAACCGGGTTATCTTCTCTCCGGGAATCTCCCCGATCAGGTATTCATTTTCACCTTCAGCCAGTTTCATCGCAGCTGGTTCAAACCTTGTCAGTGGAAAATGTTTTATACCAAATGCTTTTTGTACAGATGGCAACCTCATTGCATCGAATCCCATCATGGCAGCACACACCGCGTCGATCGCCACCGGATTGGTGCCGCCGAAAAGATATCCCATCTGCACTGCATCGGGCGCCATCGGTCCGTTTCCTTCCCCGGCAATGATCCCGTCGACAATCCCGATGTATCGTTTCGCCTGTTCGGGTTCATCCGGACGCATGGTTCCGTCAGGGTTGCCATACAGCAGGATCTTGTTCAGATCGAGAATGGTCCGCCAGATGGTATCGTTTCCATACCAGTTACCACTCCGGATGGTGGTGTCGGTGTGGCCGAAAACCGCGCGGCCCATAAGTTTCAACGGGATGGAAATGAAGGAGAGCGAGGGATGGATGAACAGGTGCTTTTTCAGCCAGGCCACCACAGGACCCTCCAGTTTTCCGGCTTTTTGGGCGGGAGGAAACTGGTCGCCGCCTTCCGACGGGTGTCCCTCCATGTGGTGGGGAAGATAGTTCCGGTAGGTGTTGATCCCTACCAGGTTCTTCAGACAACAGGTGATCCCTCCCTTCTTATGGGTCTTCAGCTTGGGCAGATTGATGAAGACATCACTGTCGATCACCGACCGGGAAACCCTGTAAAGATTATTGTTCCCGTCGTGGGCACGGTTTGTCTCCGCGATGTCGTAAAAAGCGCCGTAGTAACCCCGGGGGGATTTCACCTGGCCGAAAAATTCGCTGGCCGTACCGTTCAGGTTGAATTCGACACTACCGCGCGGATCACCCTTCAGTTTGGCGCGCTTCACCATGATGTCGTTGCGGAAATGCTGCTCCTCGTCCCGCAGGTCGATCACCTCCAGCATGATCCCTTCCCTTGTTGCCAGTTTTTTCCACTCTTCAACCGGGTAATGGGATATCAGCTCCTCATAACGGGTGTCGAAATGTGGGCCGTCGATGATCCGGATCGTACCTTTGTTTCGAAGCCTCGCGATGACTTCGGTCAGCACGGCCTGGATCACGGCCGGATGGGTGATCACCGACTCCCACTCTTCCGGTTTGTACATATGCGATGCCCTCACCCAGTTGGGTTTCAGCACCACCCTGTCGCCGGGCCGGATACAGGAAAAAAGGTTGCTGAACGATTCCGGCAATGTCAGGTTCCGGTAGGACCCTGCCCGCCACGCCTCAACCCGGTGGTCAGACAAGCATTTCATGATAGATGTTTTCGAACTCTTTCCCGACAACCTCCCGGGTGAACTGCCGGACCAGATCGCGGTTGGCAAGGCTCATTGTTTTCTGAAGCTCCGGATCCTCTGCCAGCCGGATTACTGCCTCGGCCAGTTTCCCGGGTTCTCCTGCAGGATAATACAAACAGTTCACCCCCTCCTGAAGATAATCATGTGCGAACCTAACCGGGGTGGTGACCACCGGAATTCCCGCAACCAGCGCTTCGGCCAGCGCCATCGGCATCCCTTCGGGAAGCCGTGAGCAGAAGATGAAGATCATGGCTGAATCATACAGATATCTTAGTGCTTTATGTTGCATTTGCCCGGTCCAGTGAACCGCCCTGTCACACCCCGATGCTGCTGATCTTCTCTTTGCTTCCTCCAGGAAAGGACCGTCGCCGGCTACCACGATACGGAAGCCGGGAACCCTTTGCAGGATCATCGGAAGCGCTTCGATCAGATCACCGGCCCCTTTTTCCTCCAACATCCTCGATACAAACAGACCGCCGCTTCTCCGACCGATATCTTTCTCGCCTTCACGGGGGAGCAGGATGTTCTTGACCACCGGGATCTTGCCGGGATGCGGATATACGGAGAGGAACTCATCCCTTTCTTTTCGCGAAAGGAGACAGATCCTTGTTGCTGCCGCCAGAAACATGTTGCGTGCCCAAACCCAGGGCCCCGGAGCAGGAAACACCATGCCGGGAAGGCTGCCGTGGAGCTTGACCAGTGCCGGGATACCGGTGGCCCGGGCCAGCAGGAGGAAAGGAATGTCGCGAACGACGGATCTTTTATCAAAGGCGGTATTAAGGTGAATGATCTGTGGTCTGAAAGAAACCAGGTGCCAAAGGAATGCCAGCAGGGTCGTCAGCGTATTCAGGATCTTTAACAAACCGTTCTCCCCCTTGTCCGACCGCCTGCCGAACCAGAAGGTCCTCAGCCGGAAACCTTCCCGCGACCCGAAATATCCGACCAGATGGGGAAGATGGGTAGGGGGGCCGCCTCCGAGATGGGGACGTGGAACGCCCATCAGTACCTTAATACGGTCAGCCATCCGACTTTTCCATCCATTTATGGAGCATAACCATCATGAAAAGGAAATTCCCATAATCCCTCGCGCCACTCCGGTTATCCATGATGATCTTCTGCATGATCTCCTTACGGATAAAAGGCAACTCAAGCAACCTGTCCTTCTCCCTGATATATTCGCCGGTCATGAACCAGTAACGCACCGGCACGACAAAACCCCGTTTGCGTCTTCCTATAAGATATTCGGGCAGTTCCCGGCCAATGGTCTCTTTGAGCACATGCTTCCTTTTGAATCCCGGCATCTTGACACGCATGTCAACCGTAACCATGAATTCTACCAGCCGGTGATCCAGAAACGGTACACGTGCTTCTACAGAGTGGGCCATGCTCATCCGGTCAACCTTCACCAGCATGTCGTCGGGCAGGGAGAGGTAAAGGTTATAGTACATCAACCGGTAAAACGGACTGGCATAGGCGCACTCCCGGAAAAAATCGGCGAAAAAGTCCTCAATGTAGTACTGGTTCTTCCTGATAAGCAGTTGTTTGAGCATTACCCGCGGAATCCAGGATGCTTTGCTGATCAACCTGTCAGAAAAGGGCAGCACGGAGGATGTCACCACATCATTGATCCGATGTAACCGGTACTTCCCCTTGTTGCCGGCCAGCCCTCCAAGGAGCCCGATCGTTCCGGGGAGGCCATCGGTCAGAATCGACGGGATCCCTTTGTAGATCTGTGCAAAACGTTCTCCCTGGTAGGTGGTATAACCCGACAGCACCTCATCCCCGCCGTCGCCCGTCAGTACCATCTTTACTCTGTTCCCGGCCAGTTTCGAGACCATTCCGGTTGGGATAGAGGAGGAATCCCCGAATGGTTCATCGAAATGGTAAAGAAGACTGTCAATCAGAGTGCCGAAATGGCTGGATTCGGCCAGTACCTGTTCATGATGGGTTTGATAGGTCCGCGCGGTAACCCCGGCTACGCTGCTTTCATCGTAGGGGGGGTCGCGGAAACCGATCGTGAAGGAATGTATGGGATGGCTGGTATTGCGGCTCATCAGGTGCAGGATCGTCGACGAGTCCATTCCGGCGCTCAGGAAAACCCCGAAAGGAACATCACTTCTCATGCGAAGTTTCACGGAGTCTTCCAGTAAATCACGGAAAGTGCGGAACACCGCCCTCTCGTCGCGCAGCATCTCCTTTTCCTTGACAACCGGAAAGCGCCAGTACCTTGCGACGGCATAACTACCGTTGATGATCAGGATTGAACTGGCAGGAGGGAGCTTTTCCACCAACCGGTAAAAGGTGAATGGCGCGGGCAGATAACCCAGGGAAAGATAGAGGTCGAGGATCTCCGGGCGGGGATCCTGCGGAATGCCATAAGCCAGCAGCGCTTTTATCTCGGAACCGAATATCAGCGTCCCGTCATGAACGGCATAATAGATCGGCTTCTCCCCAAGCCTGTCGCGCGAAAGGAAAACCAGCCCGCGTTTCTTGTCGTGAATGGCGAACGCCCAGACACCATTGAACCGCTCCACACAGGAGGTACCCCAGCGTCGCCACGCCTGCAGGATGACCTCCGTGTCGGATGTGGTCCGGAACCGGTACCCATGGCTTTTCAGCTCTTCCCGGAGTTCAATGTAGTTATAGATCTCTCCGTTGAAGGTGACGACGATATCCTGATCCTCAGAGATCATCGGCTGGTCGCCGGTCTGGAGGTCGATGATCGACAACCTCCGGTGACCCAGGGCCACGTTGCGATCCAGGTGGTACCCTGCTCCATCAGGACCCCGGTGCTGCAATGTGTCGGTCATACGCACAAGAATCCCTTTATCAGAGGGCCTTTCCGGATCAAGATGAATAAAACCGCAGATGCCGCACATGGTCGCGAAATCAGTTTGAAAGTTGTTTGTACAAAGCAAGATATGATCCGACCATCCTATCCATGCTGAACTTTGTAATCAAAGTGTCATAGCCGTTCTGTCCGAGCTGTCGCCGGAGTGATCTGTCACCGCAAAGCAGTTCAAGGTTCCAGGCCAGGGAGCCGGCATCCCTTAAAAGGTAAAACAGCCCGGAAATTCCGGGCTCGATCACTTCACGGTTGCCCGGACAATCAAGGGCAATCACCGGTTTCTTCATGGCAAGATACTCAAGGATAGCATTCGATATTCCCTCACCATATTCAGTGGAACATAAAACGCAGATATCGAAGTCGCGGATCAGGTTTTCAACATTTTTTTGTTTTCCGGGCAGATTATAACCAGGCAAACTGCCGTACCGGTCAAGAAAATGCTGAAAACACGGCCCGTCGCCGATCGCGGAGAATCTGGTATCCGGCCATTTTCTGCGGATCAGCTCCGCTGCCCTGAAATAGGTTTCATAGTCCTTGTTATCGGTAAAATTACCGACCATCCCGATGTGCACGCTACCGTCGTGACCTTCTCCTACCTTCTCACAGTGATCATACACCTCCGTCCGCGTAATGTCAAAACCGTTATAAATGACCATTCCGTTTCGCCGGATCCCGTAGGAACTGAGTCCGGCTTGAGAATTGGCCACAATGATATCGGCATGATCCGACGACCAGCGAATCCGCCTGTAATCGGTTCGGGGGATCATCCCCGCAGCAGGGGCCGAACGGATGGATCCTTCGATAAACCGGAATCCAAAGATCCTTTTAAAGGGAAGGAGATACATGGAGACCATCGGGTTCCAGCTGTGCACAATATCCGGTTTTACTTGCCGGAGGAACCGGAATATCTCCAGGTAGACTCCTGCATCATATTTTTTTCTTCTATGAATGATATGGAAAGGGATATCAATCTCTTCCACTTCATTATAGTGAATCTCCGGGTGGAAAACCAGACATGTTGTTTCCGGATCGCTTCGACCGGCCAGACCTTTGGCAAGTTCCACGAACTGCCGTTCCTTACCCCCTCCCATTAACGAATCGATGGCAAGAACAAGCTTCACGACCTGCGTGTGCCGATGTAGGGTGAAAAGCTTTTCCGGACATACTGTTTCACCGGATTGTAATATCTGGAAAGATCTTTATTGTAAAGGTACCCCAGCGCACAACCGATCAGGAGGATCAACAGGGGAGTGTGCCAGAAATTCTCCCCGAACATAAAGAGCCAGCTTATCAGCACAAAGGCCCAGCAGGCCAGCCCAAGGTAATTGGTGCGGGCCGATTTCTGCCGGAAGATCGCACCGATGAAGACGGTGGTGAGCGCCAGCCAGTAAAAGATCCCCCCTTTCCATAAAGGCCATATCTGCCCGAATTCGATCACATGGGTGGAGAATTTCTTAAACGAGGAGGAAGTTTCCAGGGTCCAGTAGATCATCCCGCCCGACAAGGCCCCTCCGAAACCCTGTCCGGGTACCAGGTATCCGCTGGCCACAATGTTGAGAAAGACGTCGAGGGCGAGCTGGTAGCGCCCGTCCTGCATGGCCGTTTCGGCTACGGATCCCGAAAGCGTGTACCGTTCAATCAGCCCGCCCACCGATTGGATCAGGTTGAAACCGATAATGACCGAAAAACCGATGACCAGCAGAATGGAAAAGGAGATGGCCGTATTATACCGCAGAAAATTGACGATATAGGTGAAAAAGTTGGTACGGCTGTATTGCGAAACAATGATCGAGATGAATAGCATGGTGACAACAAGCCTGATGATCGGCAACCTCTTCTGGAAGAGGATCTGCTCGATAAAAAAGAGCAGAAATGCCGACAGGAAAATGATGCGGTCGTTACGCGACTTTATGAACGGGAAAAGGAATATGAGGAATGTCGACGGATAAAGAAGCACCTGCATCCTGTTGGCGATGGACCCCTCGGTCACGTCGCGGCTGATCCCTTCGAGAAAAGTGATGGCAATAACATTGGTCAATATCCCCAGCACCAGAACCCGTTTGAAAAGCTTGAGGATATGTTCCCAGTTCCGGTGGTTTATCCCGAAAAGGATTCCGATCAGGAATAAGGTAGCCGCCTCAAAATCCACATAGAGGATATCGATCACATTTTTATCATAGAAAAGGCTTTTCAAAAGGATCAGGATCAGCAGAAGGGAGAGCATGACCACCGCGACCCGCCCGCCGCGTGTAAGCCTGTAGAATGAGTGGTCACGGAAGAAGAGAAAAACCGTTGAGATGATCATCATACCCAGCGCAAAGGGAATATTGGAGAGCCGTACGAGCGACACATTGTACAGATCGGTCAGCGGTCCCAGATAATAGATGATATAGATGATGAATCCCAGGTCGAAGAGCCAGTAACGACGAATGTTTGCTTCAAATTTGCTGATCATCCCTCTTTCGGTGTTTTATGTAAATTAGCTTTCTTCATGAATTTTGCATTTTCCCCGGATACCAGACTCATTAAATACCTTTTCTTGTCGGCATTATTCATAGATTTTAGTCCCATGTTGTGCCGGATGATCTTCTCACGGTATTGGCTGACATCACAGATATATTTTGCCGGATTGCCTGCTGCAACTGAATTGTCAGGAATGCTTTTGGTTACTACACTGCTGGCACCTATTACGCAATTATTGCCAATGGTGACACCGGGCAAAATAGTAGTGTTATTACCGATATAGACATTATCCCCAACCTTAATTTTGCCAAACACATCAAAATCGGGTATCTCTTTCCGGAAAACCCAGACTCCTCCGTCGTGAGTGACAAAGTGTACACCATGGGTAACGTGTACATGATTTCCCAGTTCGATGAGCCAGGGCTCAGTCCCCCAGTTCCGGGAGGTCAGTATACATTGTTCACCAAATTTTACTCCGATTTTTCTGGCATAGGCAGTGTCGGAAAGAAGCATATCTGTAAGTTCGAGGACTTTTTTTCTGACCCTTCTGATGATTGTTTTCATGATCCGGATAATTGTTGCTTGAAAAAGTCATTCAGTGTCGCGGTTACTCTTATATGGTCGAAGTTTTTCCTTCCTGTATCCAGGGCCTGATTGCCAATATCTGCTGCCAGATTCCGGTGCGCAGAAATTTGATCAAGTCCTGCCGATAAAGCATCCGCAGAATACTCTTCAATGATAAATGCATTGACAAGGTGCGTGAAATAAGCAGGAATTACTCCGGTTCTGGTAGTGATGATTGTCTTTGCGGCTGCAGTATATTCTCCGATTTTATGGGGAAATCTCGCGTTGTCCTGAGGTGTGTTTCTCAAGGGTATGAGCAGAGCTGTTGCATGGCAGTACAACCGGATCAGTTCACGATAATCGATGTAATTAAATAACCGGATACGGCCTGAGCAAGGGCTTTGTGCAATCATTGATCTGATCCGATCCTTTCCGGCTTTTGATCCGCTGGTCACGAAGATAAGTTCCATCGACTTATTTTCGGTTCGGTTAAATGATTCGGTAATCAGCTCAAAGATAGAGGTATAATCCGCCGAACCGCAGAATAGAAAGTAGTTCCCGTCAGTTTTTTCTACATGATCAAACTGGCTGAAGTCCACCAGCGTCGGAATCAGAAATTGAGGGATACCGGGTCTTCTTCTCGATGCAACGCTTTCCAGGAACCGGCTGATAGGCAGTACCCCATGCAAAAAATAGAAGGACCAGCGATCGAAAAGAAGGTGATTGACATGTTCAAAAAAACCTTTTCCCGGGATTTTTGAGCGGTACTCAACGTAATGAAGAAAAAGTTTAAATCCTAAAAATTTGGAGATCAAATAGTAGTATATGAGATCCAGGATGTAGGTTTCATAGATGATGGCAATGTCAGTCTTTTGTTTCCGGTTCAGCGTAATCAGATACTGTAACTCTTTAGCGTAACTCATCAGCCGGATGATGTTCCTCCTGATAAAAGAGGAAGGTCGGATAGGCGATCCTGCTGTATAAACATAGTGCACATTATGGATGGTCCCTGATGGTTGAAGACTTAAAAAGGGTTCTTTTGGAGGATGAACCGGCAATCTGTTGATGATGGTAACACAGTTTCCATGAAAAGCAAGCCCTTCGGCGATCAGCTTCATTTTCTGAAGTGTTGCCATTCCGTATGGAAATCCCGATTGCCCCAGCAAGATGATGTTCATGCTTCGCAGGGCTTTATCATTTTGAGAACCCTGCACGGATTCCCGGCTGCGATCACCCCGGCCGGGATGGAACGGGTAACTACGCTGTTGGCGCCAATAATGCTGCCTTTGCCAATCGTGACTCCTTTAAGTACAACTGCATTAAGGCCTATCCAAACGTCGTCTTCGATGACGACTGGGGCCGAAAGGGCTTTGGCAGCAGGGTCATTCCGGTCCATCGGATGCCAGTCGTAATCGGTGATAAAGGTATTGCCTCCGCAGATAACGTTTTTGCCTATCGTCACCGATTCGGCACAACCGATCACGGTGGCGCTGAATCCCGATCCTTCGCCGATGGTAAGCCGGGCTCCCTGCTGCAGGGTGGAGAGGAAACATTTCCTGTTCAGTCCAACTGCATTGGAAGCGAAGGAAGAACGGAACCGGCAGCGGGCTCCTATCCGGATGGCACTGCCCGGGTATCTCCGGGAATACAGATTTCCGTAAAAAACAGTGCCCCTGCCGCATCGGATACAACGCAACCGCATCTTCAGCCTTACCCAGGCGGTAAAGAATGAACGCTGCAGGATCAGCAGGTAAATATCGGCCTTCTGGAATATCTCACCGTTCAGGTCGCGGGATGGGCCGGGGTTGTTCATGGGTGGCGAAATAATTGGTGGCAAGCGAGGTGATAACCATAAGCCCCGAAGCGATGATCTGCGACCAGAGCACGGCGTCGATGACGGGCATGTGCATCAGCAGGATGCGCGGCAATCCCAGAAACAGGATCCCCATGACCGTCACGTAAATGATCATGTATTTCCATGCTTTCAGGGAAGAGAGGGTGGTGAATCCAAAACGGAATCCGGCAAATATCAGTATGAGAACCCCGGTCTGAAGAACCGGCGCCGAAGCCCTGTATTTCGTCAGAATATTCTCCATGATCCACGGCAGGATGAAATACCCCGCAATGGCAAGTGGAATGTAGATGGCGATGATCACAAGGTGGATCTTCCTTGAATAGTTCCAGAGCGACCGGCGGTCGCCGGTTTCACCAAACCTGGTGGTCATCCTTGGATAGAAGTAGGTGGAGAAGGAATCGGACAGGGTGGCAAAAAGGGCGATCAGCGTCAGCAATGGGGCATAGATCCCCATCATCTCCATGGTCCCGAATTCAATGATATACAACCTCGGCGAAGTGTTAAAGAACGAAATAAGCGAACTGGCCACAAAAAT
>CAYWHQ010000004.1:13231-19769 GCA_964457665.1 uncultured Prolixibacteraceae bacterium
TGTGCGGAAGAGCCGACCGAGCATCTCCCTGCTGAAACCCGGTTTTACGCGGATCGGCCTGTAAAAATGGATCACCGCAGTGATCAGGATCATGATCACCGCCTCCCTGGCAAAATATCCCCGGAATCCGTAAAGCCAGATCAATACGAGCGACCCAAGCTTCAGAAAAGCATAAAGGAGTTGTATCCGGGTGAGTTTGTCGAAGTCCTTTTTTGCCCGGAAGGTGCAAAGCAGAAAACTGTAGTAAAAGTTGAAAAGAGTAAGTACGACAATACACAGGTACGGGAAGAAAAACTCTGACGTGAACCCGTGGAGCAGCGGAACAAAGGCAACCACGATCAGGAAGGTCGCCATGTTGAACAACGTGACGGTGAGTGTGGTACTTACTCCGGCTACAGCGCCTTCATGGTCGCCTTTTCCGATCATGAAGGAGAGTTCACGGGTCAGCCCGTTGATGATCCCCATCCTCAGAAAAACACTGTATGTTTCGATGAGGATGAGGGTTTGCCAGATCCCGACGTACCTTGGCTCAACCCACCGGAATACCAGAAAGCTGGCCACCAGTCCGCTCAGCTGCAGGAGCAGTGTGGAGGCAGAGAAGAGGGTAAAGCTCCGGAACCGGTTGGTGAGCAGTCGGATCACTGATGGTTGTCTGCCCTGCCGAAAATATTCAGTTCTCCGGCGATGATCCTGTAGAACCGGAGCTGTTCATGATTCCGGTCGACCTCCACGCGGTAATGCATGGGGTAATAACTTTCGCTGGTAGCCTGCAGCGACATCTCCTTGAAGATGATCAGCTGGTAGTAACGGCTGTCGCGGATCTGCTCCGGCGTCGGGGCCGCTGGATTGTTCAGCGCCTCTTCCACACACCTGAAATAGGCCTCCCGGGTTGCTGGAATGGCGAAAAATCCAAGCGGTTCGTATTTGGGCCGTGCGGCAAAAACAACCGGTTTGCCGCGGATGAACATGTCGAGCCCGATGTTGCTGAGCCAGAAAAGGCCAGCGCTGGCATAGGGTATTAAGGAGTAAGTATTGATATCTTCATCTCCGCCGATCAGAAAGATATTAGGATCGTCGTTCAGATTCTGTCTGACGAAGTCACCGATACGGATCTTCGACTTCTGCCACACCTCGTCGGGATGCGCCCGGATCACAAGGTTCAGTTCCCGGTGTTGCCTGAAATACTCCAGCAGGTCAAGCAACCACTCTTTCTGGTTCCTGAATGCAGTAGCCCTGAGCAGGGTGGAGCTGTCGCCCACAACATTGGTGCCGCAAAGGATCACAGGACCTTCGCGCTGAAGAAAAGACCTGAGGTGCCCGGGCAGTTCTTCGTTCACACTGCTTCGCTGCACCTTGTGGAACTTTGTTAGCCAGATATCGTCCCGGTCGGAGACGATCTCCTCCTGGAACTTCATCAGATCACGCTGATCACGGTCCTTTTTCTCATCCCAGGGGCCCAGGGCCTTCATCCAGCCTTTTACATCATAGATCAGGGCAGGCTGGTTATGTGCCCAGATGACGTGTCCCGGACGTTGAGCCCATCCCTCCACACAAATCGTATCCAGACCTGCACTCTTCGCGGCATGGTAAAACGCCGGGGAGAGCCCGATCAGTCCGGATGGCAGCACCATCCTGAAGGCTTTCTGGGCGGGAAGGAAAGCGGCCAGCGTCCTGATCAGCTCCTCCAGCCTTCCTCTCCAGAAATTCACCTCCCTCTGATACTGATCCGTGAAGAAGTGTTCCTCGTGCTCCTCCACTTTGATGTGGTAGGAGGCCACGCTATGGGCGTTTTCTTCCAGAAAAGCTTCATACCCCCCGGGATCAGGCAGTCCGGTTGGCTGGATGCGATCAATGTCGATTCGCTCAAGCGGTGAATTCCGGAGGAAATGACGGATCATCCTGGAGCCTTTCAGCAGCCCACCGGGCGACACACCGTAGATTCTCCGGAGCTCCCTGTGGCTGTAAAGCACAACAGGGTCACATCCGAGATTCCGCAACACATAACCAGCAAATATTGCCCATTCTACCCAGGTCCGGTTGATGATCGCCACCAGCAGAATCCGTTTTCCGCTGGATGGCCGGATGTTCTTGCCGGAAGCTTTCTCCCACTGAAGAATGGCAGAATAGGAGGTATAGGGTTTTACAGGCGCCGATGCCCCCAGCCGGAATCGTACCAGATTGAAAGCATCGGAAGCGAGGAACCGGGTTTCGTTCAGAAACTTTTTAATCATGGAAAATCAGCGATTACCAGTTCTCAATCAGTGTTTTTCGCTCCAGGAGATCCATTTTATTGATCTTTTCATCGGTGTAGACCGAATCTCCCTTGATATGCGTAGTGGAAACCTCCTCCAGGATGGCGCCGTTCACAGAACTGAAGCTGTGTGGCGTGGCAGGCTCAACCAGATAACTGTCGCCTGGTTTCAGCTTTACCCGCGTGGCTTCATTGATCACAAGTTCAATGTCGCCCCACAGCAGCTGAAACGTCTCTTCCTTGATCTTGTGATAATGGTTCGGATGATTTTGTCCGGGCAGAACAATGACCAGCTTTTTACAGTATGACCGGTTGATGATGTCGATGATCACGGCGCCGGTGCTGCGGAAATGTTCCATCCCGTAATGGTGAGAAATTTCGATCTTGAAATTCTGACCGACCACGATCTTGGCTTCATGCAACATCCCTTTCACATCATGGATGATGCTGCGGATCAGATCGATCTTTCCCCTGAAAATACGCTGTTCCGATATCGGTTCGTCAGGATTGTAATCACGGGATGCGACCATGGTTTCATGGTAATCGAAGGTTCCTGTCTGCCCGTCACGGATTGGCATGGCGAAATATACCTTGTCGCGTTCAAGCTTGTCGCCCGCCCTGACGGGCACCCGGGCAAAAACACCACGCATCAGCGACCGCAGGGAATCTATTTCAGGTTGGGTGACCGCCTTTTCGTTATCAGTTCCGCAGATCTCAAAAGCCTCCAGGGCAGATGCGATCCATCTCCTGGTCTGTTCCGGATTAAGGGAATAGGCATTCAGGCGGACATCTTCCGTTTCAACTCCCACATGGCGTTCAAATATCCTCGCTCCTTTGGCGATAGCTATCTTTATCACATCGGTGTTACCCGGATCTTCGTGCCCCGAATACCCTGCCGTAATGCCGGGATATCTTTGTATCAGCTTCTGGATAAAACCTGCATGTACGTTTTTATTGGGAGTAGGATAGATCCCCACACAATGGAGGATCGCGAAATTTACCTCCCGGTGGGTGAAGAAACTGACAAGGTTATCAATCTGTTTCAGGTTCAGACCTCCGGTAGAGGCAATCACCGGCCTTCTGGCTGAAGAGATACGTTCAAGCAGCGGCCAGTCATTGGCGCTGCAGCTGGCAACCTTGATGATCTGAATGCCGTGATCGAGGATCAGACCTACCGATGGTTCATCAAACGGGGTGCAGATGGTGGTGAGCCCTTCATCCCTGGCAGTCTGCACCAGCGTAAGAAAGTCATTGGCTTTGAGACGGGTACTCAGAAACCTGGGGATATGTTTGTTTTCCTTGCTTTGCTGATGCGCCGGATGGATAAAGGTATCAAGGTCGCGATACTGGAATTTTACTCCCGCATGCACAGAATACTCCCTGGCTATTTTACCCATCTCTTTGATGATCCTGATCCCGTGATGAACATCTCCCTGATGGTTATTGGCCATCTCGAAAATGAAAAGGTTATTGAAAATCGTATCCATATGAATTATTGGTTGAAAACTGATGAAAACTGTTCGTATAATGATTCCAGGGCAATGAAGTGGTCGTCGATATAATAATCGGCGGCCGGTTTGCCGAAGTGAAGTTCATGATACCGGAGACCGCACGCCCTGAGCTGTTCTTCGGTGATACTGCGCCAGTCCTTACCTGTAGCCGAACCCCTGGCGGTGTAAAGTTTAATGATATGGCCACCGTCGTAAAGATGGTTGATGAGCCTGACGGTCTTCTCCACCGGCAAGGCTTTGGCATAATCAAGGTCGGCAACGAGGGTGAAGACCACGCCATCGAGATCAAAACAATAGGTTTTTCCGCTTGTCATTTTTTTCGCATAAGTTGTTGAACGGTTCGAAGTTCCCCGGGGTGATCGATGTCGTACATATGCTCCATCGGATACCCCATGATAGCGGTTCCGGTCATCGATCTTTTTTCGAGCAACACGGATGTTCTGACAATATCCACACAGGCGTTCTGTATAAATACCTCCGGAAGAGCCTGCCGGGGCATGTTCCATGCCTCCCTGATGTTATGATCCCGCAGCACGGGTTCAAGGAATCCGTCGGCACGCCTTAGCCACATTTTGTAAGGTGTCTGGGCGGCAGGAGCCACCGAACGGATACTGTCGGCCGCGGGATTCATCAGCAGCGTTTCGATCATCCTGTCGATCAATCCTTCCGGCCGGTAAGGGTAAGTGGGCCTCAGATGCACACACAATACAGGGATCTCCAATGGTTGCTCCTGCTGAAGGAACTCCAGGGCGTGAATAAATACTTCAAGGTCGGTTGAAAGGTCACCGGAAATCGAGGCCGGACGAAGGAAAGGGACCTCAGCGCCGTACCGTGCTGCAATGCGTGCATATTTTTCACTGTCGGTGCTGACGATAACACGGTCAATGTAACGAGAGGCACGGGCATGCTCAATGGAGTGCGCCAGCATAGGCTTTCCATTGATGATCCGGATGTTTTTGTCGCGGATCGATTTCGACCCGCTCCGCGCCGGGATCAGTGCCAGGACAGAAACTTTTTTCGATGCAGTGATCATGGCGTTTCCCGGCTTACAGATTCATGGATGATATTTTATGACTGATAGATCAACCAGGCCTCCGGGTGCCTCTTTTTATGGTCCTTTTCATCGGCCACCTTCAGCAAAAGGCACTGAATCTTTCGTTGGATCACCTGCTCGGTTTTTTTTACAAGCTGATCCAGACTGCCATGATCGATATCATCGCCGACCATCATCAGTTCAATCAATTTGGAGTCATTGCCCCTGGCCAGTTCGCCGATGAGGTAGACCTTGTGGAGTCCCCCGATTTGTTGTACCACTGTCTCCAATACCTGGTCCACACCCAGCGATTTTTTCAGAATGCTTTGCAATTCCCTGAAAAGCGGATGGTGCGTGTTGGCTTTAAAAAGCTTTTTGTTTTTCTCTGAAAAACTGACCAGCAGTCCCGCTGATTCGAAACGGTTTAATTCTATACGGATCGCATTGGTCGACTCATTGAACTCGTCCTCGAGTCCCCGTAAATAGGAAACCGATCCCGGGTTGAGGAAAAACTTCAGCAATAGTTTCAGTCTGGTTTTGTTCGTGATTAAGGCGTCAATCATGGCCTGGGATTATACAGCTCCGCCCTTTCAGTCACAGATTGCGACTGTTGTCAATTGGAAGGTGGCCGCGAATTTTGAGTAGCAAATATACTCAATCTTGCTTTCCGAAATCAGGAATTCCTATTTAATTTCAGCACCTTTCGTATCATTTATACTTAGGAACATAGCGCTAATTCATCCATTTGATTCAGGATTGGGAATTGCATTTGGCTGATGTTAGGAAGCAACCCAAACAGGATCCGGTAAATCATACCATGAATACAATTGGAAAGAAAATATTTGATTTTAAAAATATTTATACTTTTACGCGAAATTTAACA
Organism: uncultured Prolixibacteraceae bacterium; assembly: GCA_964457665.1. Classification (GTDB taxonomy): domain Bacteria; phylum Bacteroidota; class Bacteroidia; order Bacteroidales; family FEN-979; genus CAYWHQ01. The sequence goes on from CAYWHQ010000004.1 coordinate 18,910, forward strand.
AAAAATTAATCAAGATGCGGAGTATTAAATTCTCAGATTTGGAACTGGACTTTCTGAAAGGTCACTATGAGCAGGAGCTCAGGGATGTTGAAAAATATGCGGATGAGCTGAAAGCCATGCTCAGGAAACTGGGCGGCAAGGTAGCTGCCGTCACAGCGGAGAAACCTGAAAAGAAGAAGAGGGGCCGCAGGGGAAGACCACGTAAGGTGGCGGCTGAACAACCTGTTTTGGCTGTAAAAAAAGAAAAGGTTAAAGTAGCGGAAGCGAAAAAGAAGGTTAAAAAAGCACCGGTTAAAAAGAAAAAAGTTGCCCCGAAAAAGGCAACCAGTGCACCAAAACCTGAAAAGAAAGCCGTGACGGCTCCTGTGGCAGAAGCACCGGCCATCTGATTCTGATGGGATGGGCCAGGAGATTCCCCGGCGGTTGATTGATATTGAGAAACTATTTCAGGATAAAAACCCGGGATTGCTTAAGATCATTCCCGGGTTTGTAATTCAATACCTGAAAAAGATCACCCACCAGGAGATGGTCAACGGTTACATCTGGAAGCATCGCGACCTCAGCGGATTGCCCTTTGTTGCTGCTATTCTGGAGGAGTTTGGTGTTACAGTGGAAGGCCGGCTTCCCGGAACTTCTGAAACATGGCAGGGAAAACGCCTGATCATAGCCGCCAACCACCCGCTGGGCGGCATGGACGGCATGGCCCTGATGCACGTGGCGGGAAAGGTCCGCCCGGATATCCTCTTTCCGGTCAATGACCTGCTGCTGAATGTTCCCGGCTTGAAGCCGCTCTTCATTCCCATCAACAAACACGGCAGGAATACCGAAAATGTAAAGATTATTAACGATACCTTCGAATC
>CAYWHQ010000005.1:0-19531 GCA_964457665.1 uncultured Prolixibacteraceae bacterium
CATCGTCTGGCTCTGCAGGTTGATCTTCGTCAGATCATCAACTTTCTGCAGAAAATTTCCGTTTTTGTCAAAGACCATAGAGAATTTCCTTCCCCTTCCCTCTGCCACCGCTGCATAATATACCGTCCCGTTTTGCATGCCGGTGACCGCTTTGACGATTTTGGAATCAGGTATTGTTTGTTTAATGTAATCGACCGCCGGCTTGGGGAGCTTCGAAACGCTTATCTCCTTGACATCCTGCGTGTAACCCCACAGAGTCGATCCCAGGAGAAAAATGATGGATAAAAACAGATTTTTCATGATATTGGGTTTAGTTAATCGCAAATTTACTCATTATTTTCCTTTTCTTCTTTTTTCTCTGATAATTCAATCCAGCGGTCGGTATGTTTTTCAAGCTCTCCGGAAACAGAGGCATACCGGCGGGTTATATCCAGAATTTTGTCAGGCCGCAGCAAACCGGAAGCCAGTTCAGCTTCAAGCTCTGTTTTCTCCCGCTCCAGTTGCCCGATCCGCTCCTCCGTCGCTTCCAGTTCTTTCTGTTCCCGGTAGGTCAGCCCTGCTTTTTTGACTATTGTTGTGATACCTGCCAAAGCCGGACGAACTTCGGACATGCTCTTTTTGCGTACCATTTTTTTTCGCATGGCATCGTCTTTGTACCTGGAGTAGTTTCCCGGAAAATCGCTGATCCCGCCCCCTTCCCTGAACACGAAAAGATGATCGGCGATCTTGTCAAGAAAAAAACGGTCATGGGAAACGATCAGGACACATCCCTGGAATGACATAAGATACTCTTCCAGAACATTGAGCGTGATGATGTCGAGGTCGTTGGTAGGTTCGTCAAGGATCAGGAAATTGGGATTCTGCATCAGAACGGTCACAAGGTACAACCTGCGTTTCTCACCCCCGCTGAGGGTGTGTACGAATTGCTGATGGGTGGGATAGGGAAACATGAAATGGCTGAGGAATTGTGCCGCGGAGATTTTATCCCCGTTGCTCATTTTAACCACATCGGCAATCTTCTTCACCACATCAATGACCCGGGTGGATTCATCAAAGCCAATACCTTCCTGTCGGTAATATCCGAAGCTGATGGTAGCGCCCTGTTCCACCGAACCATTCTGCGGACGGACCCTGCCGGTGATGATGTCCAGAAGCGTGGTTTTTCCGGAGCCGTTCCGGCCGATGATACCGGCCTTTTCATTTCTTTTGAAAACGTGGACGAAATGTTCCAGCAGCGGCTTCTCATTCCAGGAGAACGTGACATCATGTAGTTCCAGAATTTTTTTCCCCATCCTGCTCCCCTCCATGGTTAAACGCATGGCTTGTTCGGGAGGCGGGCCCGCCGCTTTCTCCTTCAGTTGATAAAAGCTGTCGATCCTGGCTTTCGATTTGGTTCCGCGGGCTTTGGGCATTCTGCTGACCCACTCCTGCTCCCTGCGTAAAAGGTTGCGGGCCTTTTCCCGCTCCTGACTTTCGTTATCCTTTCGCTCCTGCTGTTTCTCCAGGAAATAGGAGTAATTCCCCCTGTAACGGTAAAGGGTCGTTCCGTCTAGTTCATAGATCTCCTCGCACACCCTTTCAAGAAAGTAGCGATCGTGGGTAACCATCAGAACGGTCAGGCTGCTGCGGGCAAGATACTCCTCCAGCCATTCGATCATCTCAATGTCGAGATGGTTCGTGGGTTCGTCAAGGATCATGAAATCCGGATCGGTGATCAGTACCTTGGCCAGCGCCACCCTCTTCTTCTGACCTCCCGAAAGTTCCGATATCCGCTGATCCGGGCCGGAAAGACCCAATTGCGAAAGGATCTGCCGGATACGGGTTTCATACTCCCATGCCTGAAGGGCATCCATTTTTTCGCTGGCCTTGTCAAGGAAATGCCGGTCTGCTCCTGTAAGCGCCGACTCATACGCTCTTATGGCGCTGAAAACCTCATTGGAAGAGGAATAGACCTCGTCGAATACGGTTTTTTCCGGATCAAGCTGTGGCTCCTGAGGTAAATAGGCCCGCGTTGCATTGTTGAATAACTGAACCGCTCCTGTATCAGGCGATGCCGTGCCTGCCAGAATGTTCAGCAGTGTTGTTTTTCCGGTGCCGTTCCGGGCAATCAGGGCGACCTTCTGAAACTGATTAATGGAAAACGACACATCCCTGAAAAGGATGCGTTCGCCGAAACTCACACTGAGATTTTCCGCCTGTAACAGTGTAGGCATGTCTGTCTTCGGATCAGGTGCGTTTCTTTCCCTGTGCTTTTTTCAGCACCTCCTCCTGTATCGCTCTGGGCAGGGGCATATACCGGTAAAACTCCATCGAATAATTGGCTCTGCCGCTGGAGATATTGCGAAGCTGCGTGGCATAGCCGAACATCTCCATCAGCGGTACCAGTGCGCTGACCTTCTGGGAACCTTTCCGGTGCCGCCGCATTCCTTCGATACGGCCTCTCCGGCGGTTCAGGTTCCCGACGATTTCACCAATGTATTCGTCCGGTGTGTTGACCTCAACTTTCATGATGGGTTCCAGAAGGATCGGACCCGCCTTCATGAAACCCTCCTTGAAACAGATGGATGCACAGGTCTGGAAAGCCATGTCGGAGGAGTCGACCGGATGAAACGAACCATCCGTGAGCTCTACGCGCACATCAACTACCGGATAACCAGCCAGAACGCCTTTCTCAAGCGTTTTTGTGATCCCTTTTCCGACGCTGGTGATAAATTCTGCCGGAATCGCACCTCCCTTAATGAAGTCAATGAATTCATACCCTTTGCCGGGATTTGGTTCCAGTCGCATGATGGTTTGGGCGAACTGCCCCTTGCCACCGCTCTGTTTGACGTGTTTGTAACCGTGTTCGCATTCTGTGGTGATGGTTTCCCTGAAGGCAACCGAAGGTTCGCCGACCTCCGCTTCCACCTTGAATTCGTGCTTCAGCCGGTCCACGATGATCTCCAGATGGAGCTCACCCATGCCGGCAATCACCGTCTCCTCTGTCTCTTCATCATATCGGACATTGAAGGAGGGATCCTCAACAGCCAGCTTATGGAGCGCCTCTCCCAGCCTGGCCTGGTCCTGTCGTTTCGACGGACTGATCTTCAGTTCAATCACCGAAGGAGGAATATGAATCGATTCGAGCAGAAACCGGTGATCATCTGTACACAAGGTGTCGCCGGTCTTGGTCAGTTTCATACCGATGAGCGCCACGATGTCGCCCGGACCGGCCTCATGAACCTCTTCACGATCCTTGGCGTGAATCTTCAGGATCCGGCCTATCCGCTCAGGCTTTCCCTTGGTGGCATTGAACACCTGCATTCCGCTCCGCAGGGTGCCTGAGAAGATGCGGGTAAAGGTTTGCTGCCCGACATAGGGATCGTGGATCAGCTTGAAGGCAAGTCCTGAAAAGGCTTCTTTCGGTGAGGGATGGCAAATATGAATTTTTTCCGGATCGTATAAATCAGTGCCCGTGACAGCTCCTTTGTCCACCGGTGAAGGCAGATAATCGGTCACGGCATCCAGCAGCAACTGGATTCCCTTGTTTTTATAAGCCGCGCCGCAAAATACCGGTGTGATGAGCATCTTCAGTGTCGCCTCGCGTACCGCCTTTTTCAGCAGATCCGGCGGAACATCCTTCTCATCGAAAAAATATCCCATGATCTCCTCATCAAATTCAGCCACCTTTTCCACCAGACGGCTTCTGGCCTCTTCCATCCGGTCAGTGCAGGTATCGGGGATGGGTTTTTCGACACGGGTGAATTCTTCGAAAAAATAGGCCTTGCGCTCAATAATATCTATGATACCCTGGAAATCCTCCTCTTCGCCGATGGGTACCTGTAAAGGAAAAGCATTCGCATCCAAATACTTATTAAGTTGATCGGTCACATGACCAAAGTCGGCCCCTACCCGGTCCATTTTGTTGACGAAGGCGATCCTTGGAACCCTGTAGCGGTCGGCCTGGTTCCAGACCGTTTCGCTCTGGGGTTCGACCCCTCCTACAGCGCAGAATACGGCAATCATCCCGTCGATCACCCTGAGCGACCGTTCTACTTCCACCGTGAAGTCTACGTGACCGGGCGTATCGATCAGGTTGATCTGAAAGTCCTTCCAGAGACAGGTAATGGCAGCAGATGCAATCGTAATGCCACGCTCCTGTTCCTGCTTCATGAAATCCATAGTGGCCTGACCATCGTGGACCTCTCCCAGTTTCCGGGTAGTTCCGGTAAAAAATAAAATCCGTTCCGTGACGGTGGTTTTACCGGCATCGATATGCGCGGCAATCCCTATGTTGCGAAGCTTGTTGAGCGGCATCTCCTTGAAATTGGAGTGCAAAGGTACGAATTAGCCTGTTACCGGCCAGGTTTGCGTCAGAACCTTTTGGTATACCCGTGACAGTAAGGGAGTTTGTTCCGGTGCCGGTAATAATCCTGATGGTAATCTTCGGCAACCCAGAATTCCGCGGCCGGCTTGAGTTCGGTGACTACCTCGTATCCCTTGTTTTTCAGCAGTTCTATCAGTTTTTCTGCTGTCTTTTTCTGACTTTCGTCGCGGTAGAAAACCGCCGAACGATATTGTTCACCGATGTCGGGCCCCTGACGATTCCACTGGGTTGGGTCATGGATTTCGAAGAACAGCCGCAACAGGGTCTCGAAGGTTGTTCGGGCAGGATCGAAAACGATCTCAACGGCTTCATAATGTCCTGTATTTCCCCGACATATCTCTTCATAGGAGGGATCTTGTTTCCACCCTCCGGTATATCCAACCGAAGTGGAGATCACCCCTTCGGTTCGTTCCATATAGTATTCCACCCCCCAGAAGCAACCTCCCGCGAAAACAGCGGTATCGGCCTGCAAGGCCTGATTCTCCGGGATGAACTGCATGGAGATGGAGTTGACGCAATGGCGGGTATTTTTCTGTGTAAAGCCCTCTCCTTCAAATACGTGACCAAGGTGACCCTGGCAGTTCGCGCATACGATCTCTGTGCGGTGACCATCCGCGTCAGGAACTCTTTTAACCGCCCCGCTGATCTCTTCGTCGAAACTCGGCCAGCCGCAACCGGCATCGAATTTTGCGGCGGAGCGATACAAAACCGAACCGCACTGACGACAGGCATAGGTGCCTTTTTCCCAAAAATCATAATATTTACCTGTGAACGGTCGTTCGGTTCCCTTGTGCAGGATGATCCGTTCCTCTTCCGGCGTAAGCTTTTTCATTTCCATGGTTTGTTTGTTGTTTGTGGTGCATCCTGACAGTATAAATATCAGGATGAAAGATAATACCAGAGAGAAGCGCATGATGTATTTATATTCAGACTTATTAAAGACGGAAAAATGTTGGAAATATTACACTTCAGATGAAAATTTCCGAAGATTACCGAAGGGAGGCCATGATGTGGCGAATTTTTTTTTTTTGGCGCGATCATGCAATTATTTTCGTCGTCCTGTAACTACCCGGAGAAAAGTGAGTCTATTATTCCAAAGATTTGATAAATGATCAACATCCAAAATATACATAAATCTTACTTCAACGGCGGAACTCCCCTGCATGTTCTAAAAGGCATTGATCTGACGGTGGAAGCGGGTGAAATGATCTCCATCATGGGTGCATCCGGCTCGGGGAAGTCGACGTTGCTCAACATTCTGGGAATTCTCGACATACATGATGCAGGAGCCTATTATCTGAACGGGCAGGAGATCCGGAATATGAACGAGACCCGTGCCGCCATGATGAGAAATAAAATGCTGGGATTTGTATTTCAGTCATTCAATCTGATATCTTTTAAAAATGCCATGGAAAATGTTGCGCTCCCATTATATTATAAAAGCGTCAAGCGCAGGAAACGCAACATGATTGCCATGGAGTATCTTGAGAAGATGGGGCTGAAGGAGTGGGCGCATCATTTACCGGGCGAATTGTCGGGGGGGCAGAAGCAACGGATCGCCATCGCCCGCGCCCTGATATCGGAACCCAAGGTGATCCTTGCAGATGAACCTACCGGCGCGCTCGATTCGGTAACCTCCATGGAGGTGATGGATATCCTCCAGGAGATCAACAAAAGCGGCATTACCATCGTGATCGTCACGCATGAACGCGATATTGCGGCGCGGACCAACAAAACAATCCGCATCACCGACGGAACCATTACGGAAATAGTGTTGAACTGAAATCCCTGCCGATACATCAACAACCTGACGCCATATGTTTGACCTGGATAAATGGCAGGAGATATACAGTACGGTCAGAAAGAACAAGCTGAGAACCTTTCTGACAGGTTTTTCCGTTGCCTGGGGTATTTTCATGCTGGTCATCCTTCTGGGATCCGGAAACGGCCTGGAGAACGGGGTCAGGGAGCAGTTCAAAGGTGGCGCCACCAACGGGGTATGGATCAGCAGCGGCATCACCAGCCTTAAATATAAGGGGATGCCCACGGGAAGGGATATCAGCTTTACCAATGAGGATTATCAGCTGCTGCACCGGGGGATTAACGGATATGAACATATGTCGGCCCGTCTGTTCATGGGAAATACACTGACCTCCTATAAAAACAATTATGGCAATTTTTTCCTCTCCCCCTGCCATCCGGATTACGGATATATCAAAGAACTGGAGGTTGTAAATGGAAGATTTCTGAATCTGCTCGATATCAAGGATTTCAGGAAGGTGGCGGTGATCGGTGAAAAGGTCAGGGACGATCTTTTCAAGGGAAGCGATTCCATAGCGGTTAACCAGTATATCAACATCAACGGGGTGTTATTCCAGGTAGTGGGGGTGTTTCATGATTTCGGCAGAAACGACCATGAACTGAAACGGATTTATATCCCCATTTCGACGGCTCAGCGTGTTTTCAGCGGAAACACGGTGGTCAGCCAGATTTCTTTCACAACCGGGGAATCCACTGAGCAGGAGTCCGAAGGGATGATTCAGACGGCGAGGATGTTGCTTTCGGGCAAGCACGTTGTGGATCCGTCCGACACACGAGCTATTGAAATCTGGAACAAGGCGGAAGATGTGAGAAGATTCCGGGCATTGTTCAACGGGATCAGGATTTTCATATGGATCATCGGGATAGGCACAATCATTGCCGGGATTGTTGGCGTCAGCAACATCATGATGATCGTGGTAAAGGAGCGGACCAAGGAGATAGGTATCCGGAAAGCCATTGGCGCCACCCCGGGATCCATCGTAGGACTGATTCTTCAGGAAGCGGTGGTGATCACCACTTTTGCCGGATATCTCGGGTTGGTGCTGGGTATCGGATTGCTGGAGATTGTTGCTGCCAATATGCCGAAGACGGAATTTTTCCTGAATCCTGGAGTTAACCTTGCCATCGCGGGCGGGGCGACCGTTCTGCTCGTTCTGGCAGGCAGCGCCGCAGGGCTCTTCCCGGCAATGCGGGCGGCAAAGATCAAGCCGATTGAAGCGTTGAGAGATGAATGATATAAAGTTGATGTGCAATGTTTGACCTCGATAGGTGGCAGGAAATATATCACGTTCTGCGTTCCAATAAACTGAGAACGCTGCTGACTGCATTCGGGGTCTTCTGGGGCATCTTCATGCTGGTGGTGATGATGGGTTCGGGAAATGGCCTTGAAAACGGAGTATCCCAGAATTTCGGGGATATGGCGACAAACAGTGTCTTCATGTGGACACAGGTGACCACCGAACCATATAAGGGATTTCCAAGGGGAAGAAGATTCTATTATGAAAATGATGATGTGGAGGCGCTCCGCAATTCGATTCCGGAGATAAAATATCTTGCACCCCGTACCAACGTGGGCGGGTACAACGGATCAAGCAACGTGCTGAGAGGACTTAAATCGGGACAATTCCCTCTTTTTGGAGATTATCCGGTGTTCAACAACATCGATCCGGTAAATATCATCAAGGGAAGATTTATCAATGATTTGGATATCAAAGAAAAAAGAAAAGTTGTCGTCATTGGAAAAAGGGTTGCTGAGGTGTTGTTCGAAAAGGAGGAAGAACCGCTTAACCAATATATTCTGATTCAGGGTGTCTATTTCAAGATCATCGGGATCTTTTCTTCAAAAAGAACCGGTGAGGCAGCTTCCAACGACAACCAGCGTATCCATATGCCTTTCACGACGCTGCAGAAAACATTCAACATGGGAGATGCCATAGGGTTTTTCTGTATTACCTCGCAGGATGGAGTACCTGTGTCGGTGGTGGAGAACAAAGCCATCGAACTCCTGAAAAAAAGACACGCTATTGCACCTGCGGATGTTTCGGCGATCGGGCATTTCAACCTGGAGGAAGAGTACAGGAAGATGAGGGGATTGTTTGGCGGGATCCGCGGATTGGTCTGGATCGTCGGCATCGGAACACTGCTCGCCGGCGTGATCGGTGTGAGCAACATCATGCTTGTTGTGGTAAAGGAGCGGACCAGGGAGATAGGTATTCAGCGGGCCATCGGCGCCACTCCATTCCGGATCATCTCCCAGATCATCACCGAATCGATCGTACTTACAACTTTTGCAGGTTATTTCGGCCTTGTCCTGGGGGTTGGATTGCTGGAGCTTATCGACTTCCTGCTGGAATCTTCCGGTACCAGCAGCGAGATGTTCCTGCATCCGGGTGTTGATTTCAATGTTGCGGTGACGGCCCTTGCCATCCTGATCATTTCGGGGGCACTTGCAGGATTCATTCCTGCCAGAAGAGCCGTATCGATCAAACCGATAGATGCTTTAAGATATGAATAATTGAAAATACGACATGAAAAAGATTCTGAGAATTTCGTTGCTTGTCCTGGTTCTGCTGGTTTTTATTTTTACCATATTTTATCTTTATAACAAATCCAGGGAAAAGAAAGTGGAATTTACTACCGAAAGTCCTTTTACCACGACCATTATCAGGAAGACTGTTGCCACCGGTTCGGTAATTCCGCGAAAGGAGATAGAGATTAAGCCGCAGGTTTCGGGTATTGTGGAAGAGGTTTACGTAGAGGCAGGCGAATCGGTCCGAAAAGGCGACATATTGGCAAAGGTGAGGATCATTCCTGATCTGGTGAACCTGAACAATGCCGAAGCAAGGGTTGAAAGAGCCAGGATCTCCCTGGAGGATTCCCGGATCAATTATGAAAGAAAGCAGAAGCTTTACAGTCAGGGAGTCATACCCGAAACGGAGTATCAGCAAGCCGATGTGGCTTATAAAAATGCACGTCAGGAACAGGATGCTGCGGATGCCAACCTGGAACTTATCCGGGAAGGTGTCAATAAGAAATCAGGGAAGGTTACCAATACGCTGATCCGGTCGACCATCGACGGGATGGTTCTGGATGTACCAGTAAAGGCAGGCAGCAGTGTCATCGAAACCAATAATTTTAATGCAGGCACCACCATTGCCAGTGTGGCAGACGTGGGGGATATGATATTTCAGGGTAAGGTTGATGAAACGGAGGTTGGAAAGATCCATCCGGGCATGGACCTTCAGCTGATTGTGGGCGCGATTGAAAACGATACCTTCCATGCCGTCCTCAAATATATTGCTCCGAAAGGATTGCTGGAAAACGGCGCCGTGCAGTTTGAGATCAAGGCTGATGTGCGATTAAAGGAAGACCAGTTTATCAGGGTTGGCTACAGCGCCAATGCTGATATCGTTCTGCAAAAAAGGGAGAATGTGATGGCGATCCGGGAAAGCTTGTTGCAATTTGAGGGGGATTCGGCCTATGTGGAAGTGGAGACCATGCCGCAGCATTTTGAGCGGAGATTTGTGAAAACCGGTCTTTCCGACGGGATCAACATTGAGATTCTTTCGGGTGTCGGGGCGAACGACAAAATTAAGGTCCCCCGGCTTGCAGGCAGATAGAGGGGATCAGAGTTTAAAGATCTGCTCGGTTTTGGATACTTTTGGAGAAATGATTCTGACATAGGCGATCCCGCGGGTCAGAAGATCTTCCACCTCAAAGGTTCTCACTTTCGTCCCCCCTTCCTGTATTTCGCTCAGCAACGTTTTGATCAGTTTGCCTTCGCAGGAAAGCAGTTCGATGCTTACATGGGATCTTTCCGGAGTATAGTAGATGATGTTCAGTATATCCAGCACCGGATTGGGCATGATCCTCACCTTGTAGCTCTGCACCTCCTTCATCAGGCCCGACGGGCAGGTGATCTCTTCGGGAGTCCTGCTGTAGAAATCCAGGAACAGCGGATTTCTGATCTCAGGCTTTTTAGGTGGTTCAACCTTTTTTTTCACCGTAACCTTTGTAACAATCTTCTTCCGGCATGGACAATCATCGTCCTGTGCGAAAACCGACAGGGAAATCAGGCCCGAGAGAATAATCAGCACTCCTGTGATCAGGTTTTTCATGGCGTTCAAAGTTTGTAATCAAGGGGTTGTACGATAATCACGTAAAATGGTTACGTTGCCCGACGTTCTTCTCGCCAGTGAAGGCTTTGAATAAGCAGCTGTATCGGTTTTTCAGATAAGTGTCACAAATCCGGAGATCTCTGTACCTTTACCGTCAAAAAACGTAATGAGGAGAGTACTTGGTATCGGGAATGCCTTGGTAGATATACTGGTTCGCATCAGCGACGACAACCTTCTCGGGCGACTGATGCTTCCCAGGGGAAGTATGCAACTTGTCAACAGGCAGCGGAGTGATCAGCTTCTGGAGGCTGTCAGCACCCTGAAACAGGAGATCGCCTCAGGGGGATCTGCAGCCAATACCATCCACGGGATCGCTTGTTTGGGGGGCAAGCCGGGTTATATAGGGACGATCGGGCGGGATACCTACGGGAGCTATTTCGTAGAGGATCTGAATATGGCCGGGGTGTTGCCGAAGATGTTTTACAGTGATAACGACACCGGAAGAGCGGTGACGCTGATTTCACCAGATTCGGAGAGGACCTTCGCCACCTGGCTTGGAGCTGCGGTCGAACTATCCGCCGACCATCTGCGTGAAGATGATTTCCGTGGGTATGATATCCTTCATCTGGAAGGTTACCTGGTTCAGAACCATGCCCTGGTGGAGCAGGCAGTCAGAATGGCCGCAGCGACCGGAATGAAGATTTCGCTCGACCTTGCCAGCTACAATGTGGTGGAAGCCAACCTCGATTTTTTAAGGAGAATTGTGGAACAGTATGTGGATATTTTGTTTGCCAATGAGGAAGAGGCGAGGTCGTTTACAGGAAAGGATCCGCAGGAGGCACTCGCCGAAATGTCGGGTATGGCTGATATTGCGGTACTGAAAGCCGGAAGCAAAGGATCCATGATCAGTTCCAAAGGCAACCGGTTTGAAATAGGGGTCATTCCTGTGGTTCCGGTGGATACGACAGGTGCGGGAGATCTTTATGCTTCCGGTTTCCTGTACGGTTTGTCACAGAATATGAAGATAGAGCAGTGTGGCCGTCTGGGGGCCTTGCTTGCCGGAAACGTGATCGGATACATCGGGGCAAAAATGCCACCCGCAAGATGGAATCAGATCAGGGAGCAGATGACCCTTTGATTATTCATCTGAATGTTATACCTTTGCAGCCCTTTTCAAACAGGTATTTCATCATTTCGTCAAATTAATCAACCTATTCGTCATTATGAAGGTTTATCAAACCAATGAAATCCGGAATATTGCCCTGATCGGAGGAGCCAAGTCCGGAAAAACAACCCTGGCTGAATCCTTGCTTTTTGAGGGTGGGATCATCACCCGGAGGGGTACAGTCGAAGACAAAAACACCGTTTCCGATTACCGGCCCATCGAACTGGAACGTCAGGCCTCCGTCAGCACCTCGTTGCTCTATACACTCTTTGAAAACAAGAAGATCAACATACTGGACACACCCGGTTTTGATGATTTCATCGGGGAGGTGATCTCCTCACTCAGGGTTGCTGACACTGCCGTAATGACGGTTAATGCACAGAATGGCGTGGAAGTTGGTACCGAGATCACCTGGAGATGGACCAACAGGCAGCAATCGCCGGTAGTGATCGCCATGAACCATCTGGATCAGGAGCATGCCAACTTCGATGAGGCCATGAGGCAGCTCCGGTCACGTTTCGGAAACAATGTGACGGCTCTCCAGTATCCCGTCAATCAGGGAACCGGATTCAATACCTTGATCGACCTGCTCCGGATGAAAATGTTTAAGTATCCGCAGGGTGGCGGTAAACCTGAGATCCTGGATATACCGGAAGGTGAAAAATCCCGTGCCGGAGAGTTGCATGCGGCGCTCGTAGAGGAGCTTGCCTCCAAGGACGAAGCATTGATGGAAGAGTTCTTCGAGAAGGGGACGCTTACGGAAGAGCAGATCAGCAAAGCGCTTAAAATTGGGCTTATTTCCAGAAGCATTTTTCCTGTGTTGTGCATCTCAGCCAGGCACAACATCGGAGTGGGACGCCTCCTCGAGTTTCTTGCCCATTCAGTACCGGCACCCGACGAAATGCCCGGGGTAAAAACCGTGGACGGGAAAGAGCTTCGTTGTAAAACCGGCGACCCCACCACTTTATTTATATTCAAAACCCAGATTGAATCGCATATTGGTGAAATTTCTTACTTCAAAGTTTACGGGGGTGAGGTTATTGAAGCTCAGGATATGATCAATCCATGCCGTAACGGATCGAAGGAACGGATATCCCAGATCTTTGTCGTCAACGGCAAGAACAGGGAAAAGATTGAAAAAATGGTTGCCGGAGATATTGGCGCCACCATCAAGCTGAAAAACGTTTATACCAACAATACCCTCAATTCACAAAAAAATCCCGACGATATTGTTCAGCCTACCATCTATCCCGATCCGAAGTTCAGAACAGCGGTAAAGGCAAAGAATTCATCGGATGATGAGAAGATCGGCGGCATTCTCCAGGAGCTTGCAAAGATGGATCCGACGCTGCTCGTAGGGTATTCACGTGAACTGAAACAGCTGATCCTGCAAGGGCAGGGTGAACTGCATCTCAATCTGGTTAAATGGCATCTGGAAACCCTCGAAAAGATCGCGGTGGATTATATCGCCCCAAGGATCCCATACCGCGAAACGATTACCAAACCGGCCAAATCGATGTACCGTCACAAAAAGCAGTCGGGCGGATCGGGTCAGTTTGGGGAGGTACACATGATGATACAACCATACCGGGAAGGGATGGCTGATCAGACGGAGTTTCCGATCCGCGGAAGAGATACCATAGAACTCGAGTGGGGTGGAAAACTCGTGATGCACAACTGTATTGTTGGAGGCGCTATCGACGCAAGATTCATGCCCGCCATTCTCAAGGGCGTCATGGAGAAAATGGAAGAGGGCCCCCTGACCGGAAGCTACGCACGTGATATCGTTTTCAATGTGTATGACGGGAAAATGCACCCGGTCGACTCCAATGAAATCTCCTTCAAACTCGCCGGACGAAATGCATTCAAGGAGGCCTTCAGGAATGCCGGTCCCAAGATCCTTGAACCGATTTACGATGTGGAAGTGCTTGTTCCTGAAGAGAAGATGGGTGAAGTAATGACCGATCTGCAGGGACGCAGGGCAGTGATCATGGGTATGGACAGTGAAGGAGGTTACCAAAAAATCATGGCCCGTGTACCCCTGGCCGAACTGAACCGATATTCCACTGCGCTGAGTTCCCTCACAAGTGGCCGCGCTACCTATACCATGAAATTCGTGGAGTATGCCCAGGTACCTGCCGAAATCCAGGATAAACTCCTGAAAGCTTACGAAGACCAGGAAAAGGAAGAAGAATAAGATCCTTTATGGCAATACCGGAGGTCTTTTTATATCTTCTGGCAGATCGCCCGTAAGCGTTACCAGAAAAGCAGCGACAAGCCGGGTATCCTCCCCGGTGATGGTCCGGTTGAGCTGACGTTCGGCCATAATCACAATGGCATCATCCAGATTTGCAATCCCCCCGTCATGAAAATAGGGATATGTTTCCGTCACGTTTCGCATAGAGGAGACCTTGAACAGGTTCCGGTCAGATTCCAGACCTGTAGCTTCCATCCTGCCAGGGTCGCCGGAGTTATGGGTCACGCCGTGCGTGCTTTTAAAATCGAAAAGAGGATATTTGTGGAACATCTGTCCTCCCAGTAGAGGACCGCTGTGGCAAGTGGTACATCCCACACGGATGAAGACCTCCATTCCCGCTTTTTCTTCTGTTGTGATGGCAGCGGTGTCGCCCTCCAGGTATGCGTCGAATCTGGAGGGTGTGATCAGGGTTCGTTCGAACACTCCAATGGCATTTTTCATATTCTGAAATGTGATGGGTTCCTTTTCCCCAGGGAATGCCTCTGCGAATAATTTACGGTACCCTTCTGCCTTCCTGAGCCTTGAAATCACAACCTCTTCCCCGGGCATATTCATCTCGATGGGATTCAATACCGGAAGGCCGGCCTGATCCTCCACATCAGGGCTTCTTCCATCCCAGAACTGGGTAAAATGGAAAGCGGCATTAAAAGTTGTCGGCGAATTCCTGGTTCCCGGCTTTCCCAGGTCTCCCGGGCTGGTAGCCTTACGGTCGACCCCGAAGGTTGCAAGGTCGTGACATGTATTACAACTCTGGGTTTGATTCCGTGATAAACGGGGATCGAAGTATAAAACCTTTCCAAGAAAAATTTTTTCAGCCGTTGCCGGATTCCCCTCCTTGACGGATGTGCGCGGCAATGGTTGAAAATAGCTGCGGGCCAGTGTCATAAGAGAGTCCTGGCGTTGTTTTTCCTGCTTCTCTGCATCGGATGGACCTCCGCAGGAAGAGAGCAATATGATAAGGATCGGAAAGGCTGTTCTGTACATGACCTTTTTTACAAACTTACAAAATTGCACTGAAATGATCCGATCAATCAATAATTTTGCTGCGATGGAAACCAACCCTGGCCAGGATGCCTATGCTGCCCTTAAGATAAGGAATTTCAGGCTGTTCGTTCTGTATCGTTTTTTTACCACCATTGCTTTTCAGATGCAGGGGCTCATTGTCGGCTGGCAGATGTATGAGCTTACCCATGATGTGCTGGCACTTGGCCTGATCGGTCTGGCAGAAGCCGTCCCTTTCATTTCAGTAGCGCTGTATGCCGGGCACGTTGCCGACCTGCACAACCGGAAACGGGTAATTTCGATCTTCGTTTTTTTCTTCACTGCCGGAACCTTGCTTCTTTTACTTTTCAGTTTTGAAAACCTCGGCATTGTGAGCACTTTCGGAGTTTGGCCCATCTACCTGGTCGTTGCCATGACTGGGGTTGCAAGGGCATTCATTTATCCATCCACAATGGCTCTTATGGCACAGCTTGTTCCCCGATACCTATATAATAACTCCTCCACCTGGAATAGTACCATCTGGCATATTGCTGCTATCACAGGTCCTGCCGCAGGTGGCCTTATCTATGGCTTTCTGGGAGTAAGAGCTGCCTATGGCGCTGTGCTGATTTCGGTCATTTCCGGCCAGATCCTTCTTTTTCTGGTCACCAATGTACCCTTTATTGCAAACGGCAATGGTGAAAAGCTTTATGCAAGACTTTCAGGCGGACTGAAATTCGTTTTCAGGAACCAGGTCCTTTTGGGAACGATGTCGCTCGACATGTTTGCCGTGCTTTTCGGGGGTGCGGTTGCCATGTTGCCTGTTTTTGCCGCAGAGGTGCTCAGGGTAGGAGCCCAGGGGTTAGGATTCCTGAGGGCGGCGCCCATGGCAGGTGCCGTTTTGATGGCGCTGGTGCTGGCCCATAAACCTCCGATGAATCACGCGGGTAAGTGGCTCTTCACGGGAGTTACGGGCTTCGGATTCTCGATGATCCTCTTCGCCCTTTCCGAAAACTTTTACCTTTCCCTGTTGTTACTGATGCTCAGCGGGATGTTCGACAATATCAGTGTCATCATCCGCTCCACGGCCATGCAACTGATCACACCTGATGAAATGAGGGGCAGGGTCGCTTCCGTCAACAGCATCTTTGTCGGATCGTCGAACGAGATTGGATCGTTCGAATCGGGGGTGGCCGCCAGGCTCATGGGGTTGGTTCCATCGGTGATTTTTGGCGGGATGATGACAATTGCCGTGGCGGGGGTGACTGCCAGGCTTGCACCGGGACTAAGAACCCTTAACCTTAGGACACTCCTGCACTCCCATGAGATGACTACAGGAACAGGTCAATCAGGTCGCCATAATCCCGTTCGCTGATCTTCAGGTTCATACCGGAAACCCTGTTTATTACCATCGATTCATAAATGGATTGTTTCAGATCACCTGGAATACTCATTTCCGAGAGCCTGACGGGACAGTCGATGGAACGGAAAAACGTTTCGATATGATGAATGGAGCTTTCGGGAGTAAGAGGTTCATTGAACAGGGCTGACCCCAGCAGCGCAATCCGGTCTGGGATCCGCTCCTTGAAAAACTTCATCCAGGCAGGATAAACGATCGTCAGGGAGGCGCCATGGGGAATGTCGTACAATAGGGAAAGGCAATGTCCGATACTGTGTACGCCCCAGTCGCCCGAAACTTTTCCCAGGAGGGTTGTCCCGTTCAATGCCATTGTGGCTGCATACATGATTCCGGCCCGGAGGTTGTAATCATGAAGGTTTTTGAGGAGCGCCGGTCCGGACTTCATGGCTTCCTGAACAATGGAAACAATAAACCGGTCGGTCAGGGTGGTTTCCCCTGCGCCAAACCAGGCCTCGAAGCAGTGGGCGATCAGGTCGGCGATGCCGTATGCAGTGTAATCATGCGGTACGGTCAGGGTCAGAGATGGATCAAGAAAGGAGTGCCGGGGGAAGATAAGATCCGACCGGTAGCCTGATTTGACGCCTGTTTCGGGATTCTGCAATACCGCGAAAGGATTCATCTCGGTACCGGTTGCGGCAAGGGTGAGGACGGCGATAAGGGGGAGGGCCTCCTTGGGTTTAGCCTTGCTGGTATAAAAATCCCAGGCGGAATGACTAACCGGGATCGCGAGCGATATAATTTTGGCCGCATCGATCACGCTGCCGCCGCCAACGGCAAGGATCATATCGGTTTTGTTAATTCTGCCGAGTCGGGCTGCCTCATCCACTTCTGATACCGACGGGTTGGGCCTGATACCTGCATATTCAACATACCCGATGCCATGTTTGTCTAGTATCCCGGTTATCAGATCATACGTACCAGTACGCTTTACCGATCCCTGTCCATATATCAGCAGGGCCTTCCTCCCATAACGGCGGAGAACGTTTCCCAGTGAATCCAGAACATTCCTGCCGAAATGCAATGTGGTTGGGTTATAGGCGATGAAATTCTCCATGGATTTTTATTTGTGAACTGCAAAGGTATTTTTTTACATCATTATTCTATCCTAAACTGCCTGCCGGCATGCTGAACGATGTGTTTTTTTAATATTTTTGGCTCCTTATTTCATGGATCAAATGTACGGACGGTTTAAAGAACATCTGCAGAAGCAGATTGAAGGGATTCATGCTGACGGATTGTTCAAAACCGAACGCATCATCACCACACCCCAGGGTGTTGAGATCCAGACGGAAGGGGGACATAAGGTGCTGAACTTCTGCGCCAACAATTACCTGGGTCTTTGTAATGATCCCAGGGTGATGGCTTCGGCCAATTATACTTTTTTCAAATATGGTTACGGCCTTTCGTCTGTCAGATTTATCTGTGGTACCCAGAAGATCCACAAACTGCTGGAGCAAAAGGTCAGCGAATTTCTCGGTACCGACGACACCATTCTCTATTCCTCTGCCTTTGACGCAAACGGTGGAGTTTTTGAGCCATTATTGGGGGAACAGGATGCCATAATCTCGGACGAATTGAATCATGCCTCGATCATCGACGGTGTCAGGTTGTGTAAAGCCCAGCGTTTTCGTTATAAGAACAATGACATGGAGGACCTGGAAGAGGTGCTCCAGGATGCCTCACAAGCCCGGTTCAAACTGATCGTGACGGATGGAGTTTTTTCGATGGACGGGATTATCGCCCAGGTTGACAGGATATGTGATCTAGCGGAGAAATATGACGCCATGGTCATGGTTGATGATTCCCATGCCACAGGATTTGTCGGGAAAACGGGAAGAGGCAGTATCGAATACTGTGGAGCCAACGGGCGTGTTGACATCATTTCTACTACATTCGGCAAAGCCCTTGGAGGGGCCTCCGGCGGATGCATCTCGGGAAGGAAGGAGATCATAGAGATCCTTCGTCAGCGTTCCCGCCCCTATCTTTTTTCCAATTCACTTGCCCCGGCGATCACCGGAGCGACGCTTGAAGTATTGACCCTGCTTTCTGAAACTACTGCCTTACGCGATAAACTATTCGAGAATACCCAGCTTTTCAGGAAAGGAATGGAAGACGCCGGATTCAGAATAATTCCCGGCATACATCCTATTGTGCCTGTTCAGCTCGGGCACCTTCCGAACGACGCCAAACTTTCACAAGACTTTGCCAATGCTCTGCTGGATGAGGGTATTTATGTCATTGGCTTTTACTATCCGGTTGTCCCCAAAGGAAAATCCAGGATAAGAGTTCAGATCAGCGCAGCGCACAGCATGGAACAGATCGGTTTTGCGCTCGATAAATTCAGGAAAGTAGGAAAGAAGCTCGGAGCCATTTGATTTTCGGAACAGGTACAGATATCATTGAAGTCGGACGGATCAGAACGGTCATGGAGCGTGATATCGGGTTCCGTGAAAAGATATTTACTGAGGGAGAGATTGCTTATTGTGAGTCGAAAAAGAATAAATTCCAGCATTATGCGGCGCGGTTCTGTGCCAAGGAGGCGCTGTTAAAAGCCATTGGCACCGGATGGCGCTTCGGAATAAGGTTTGCTGATATTGATGTATACCATGATGAATATGGCAAACCGCTGATAAGGCTGGAAGGAAAGGCGGCCGAACTGGCCCGGAGCGAGAAGATGACAACTATCCACGTTTCGTTGTCACACCTGAAAGAATATGCCACTGCTGTTGTTGTAATAGAAAAATAACGATCAAATTAAAAACCTATGCCACACATCGGATCTTACGAAGAACGGATTAAGAATTTTGACTGGAGCATCTCCGAAAAAGAGCTCGGATACAAGGACGGTGATATCATCAATATCGGATGGTACTGTTCCGACCGGATCTGCCAGCTTGGAAAAGCCGGGAAAACGGCCCTGATCTGGGAAGGATCTTCAGGGATTGAAAAGAGGTACAGCTATGATGATATCCGGCAGTTATCGAACGGAGTCGGACAGTACCTCCGCAACATTGGCATTCAGCCGGAAGACCGGGTTTGCCTCTTCATGGATAAGATCCCGGAACTATACATCGGGTTTCTGGGGATCCTGAAGACAGGGGCCATCGCCCAACCACTTTTTTCTGCATTTGGCGATGAATAACTGATTGTCAGACTGGAAAATGCGCAGACTTCTGCCATCATTACCCAGCGTAAACATGCTCCCAAGGTGCGGAAGATACTGGAAAGAATGCCCTATCTGAAACACATCATCATCGTGGATCCGGATCCTTCGAAACCACTGGGAGACCGCGAAGTGTCGATGAACCTGGAAAGCCTCAAAACAGATCAATTCGACATCCATCCTACCAGGGCCGAATCCCCTTCGGTGTTACATTACACCTCGGGCACCACCGGCCAGCCA
>CAYWHQ010000006.1:0-19066 GCA_964457665.1 uncultured Prolixibacteraceae bacterium
TAACCTGAAGCAGGATTCCGGCGGCATCTGGCGTGCTGAACTGGCGGGCGACCGGAAAAACCTCTATTATACCTTCCAGGTAAACATCAATGGAAACTGGCTTGCGGAGACCCCTGGTCCATATGCCACTGCTGTAGGGACCAACGGCCTTCGGGGCCAGATTATTGATCCTGCGGAGACAATTCCTCCTGGCTGGGAAAACGACCGGGCTCCCGCGCTAAAGAGTGCCAATGAGGTGATCCTCTATGAGTTGCATGTACGCGACCTCTCGGTGGCAGTTAATTCCGGAATCCGGAACAAAGGAAAGTACCTGGCCTTTACCGAAACAGGTACCGTTAACAGCCATGGACAATCCACCGGGATTGACCACATAGCGGAACTGGGAGTTACCCATGTTCATCTCCTGCCGGTCTTCGATTTCGTCAGCGTAGATGAGTCGAAACCCGGGGTCCCGCAATTCAACTGGGGATATGATCCTCAGAACTACAATACCCCGGAAGGATCCTATTCCACCGCCACCGACGATGGGAAGGTGCGCATCCGGGAGTTCAGGGAGATGGTGATGGCCATGCACCGGAGTGGGCTCCGCGTTGTGATGGATGTTGTGTATAACCATACCGGGCCGACTTACGATTCAAACTTCGACCTGCTGGTCCCCAAATATTACTACCGGCAATGGAAAAAGGATGGAAGTTACAGCAATGCCTCCGGGTGCGGCAATGAAACAGCCTCCGAACGGTTCATGATGCGTAAATTTATAATTGAGTCGGTATGCTACTGGGCCCGTGAGTTTCATATTGACGGGTTCCGGTTCGATCTGATGGCAATCCACGACATCGAAACGATGAACCAGGTTGCGGAGGCGCTGCACCTTATCGATCCCTCCATCATCATCTACGGAGAGGGCTGGACAGCCGCCGACTCCCCGCTTCCCGAACCAAAACGTGCCCTTAAGAAACATGCTTCCCGGATGAATGGGGTGGCGGTTTTCAGCGATGACCTTCGTGACGGGATCAAGGGAAGTGTATTTGAGGATAAGAGTACCGGTTTTGCAAGCGGGGATCCTGCAATGACCGAAACCATAAAATTCGGGATCGTGGCTGCCGGGGAGCACCCCCAGGTGGACTATCTGAAGGTGAACTACTCTAAAATGCCATATACCAAAAGCCCGTCGGAGGTGATCAATTACGTCTCCTGTCACGATAACCAGACCCTCTATGATAAGCTCCGGATATCACGGCCCGATGCCTCGGAAGAGGATCTGATGCGCATGCACCGGCTGGCCAATACCATTGTGCTCACTTCACAGGGAATTCCCTTTCTTCATGCCGGAGTGGAGATGAAACGTACCAAGGGAGGTGAACACAACTCCTACAACAAACCCGATTCGGTGAACCGGATCGATTGGGACTGGAAATTCGAAAACCGGGAACTGGTTGAGTTTTACAGGAACCTGATCTCCTTGAGGAAAGCGCATCCCGCCTTCAGGATGCCCACTGCCGAGATGATCCGGACGAACCTCTTCTTCCTTCCCGTGAAAGACCCGCAAGTGGTGGCTTATCTGCTGAAGGACCATGCCAATGGCGACAATTGGAAGGATATCCTGGTGATCTTCAATGGGGCTGCCATTCCAAAGGAGATCCCCATTCCGGAAGGTTCATGGAACATTGCCCTCCGAAACCACCAGTTCCTTGAAGCATCCCGGAAGGTATCCGGAAATATCAGCATTGAACCGGTTTCTGCAATGATTCTTTATCAGGAATAATTTATCTGTTCTGTTGTAGCTTTATGCCTCTGTTCTTTGCCTCCCTCAATTCAGGTTCCAACGGGAACTGTTATTATATTGGCGATGAAGAAGATGCCATCCTGGTTGATGCCGGCATCTCCTGCCGCGAAACGGAGCGCAGAATGGCCCGGCTGGGATTAAGACCGGATAAGATCAGGGCGGTTTTCATCTCACATGAACATTCAGATCACACCCGCGGAGCAGAAGTGCTATCCCGGAAACACCATATCCCGGTCTTCATCACAGAAGAAACACGAAAAGCGGGCCGCCTGTATCTTGATCCGGCACTGGTGCATGGTTTTGAGTCGGATCAGCCGGTCTCCTTCGGCAGGCTGGAGGTCCATCCTTTTGTCAAACACCACGACGGGGTCGACCCGCACAGCTTTACCATCGCCCGCAACGGCTCTGTGGTCGGTGTTTTCACCGACATCGGCAGAGCCTGCGAAAATCTGGCGCATCATCTCCGGCAATGCCGGGCTGTATTCCTGGAAGCCAACTATGATGAAGAGATGCTGCAAAAAGGCAACTATCCCTGGTTCCTGAAGCAACGCATCCGCGGAGGGCAGGGGCATCTCTCCAATAAGGAGTCACTTGAGCTGTTCAGGGAATACCGCTCCGGGGATATCCAATACCTCATTCTTTCACATCTCTCGGCCAATAACAACCGTCCCGAAATCGTAGAGGAACTGTTTCGTCCCCATACCAGCGGAATCCATATGGAGATAGCCTCCCGGTATATGGAAACAGGGTTGTTTTGCCTGGAATAATGTCAACACAAAAGTATTGAATTGGATTCCCGTGTGAAAAAATGCACGGGCCGTCAGGAGATGAAGAGATTTTTGGACGAAAAGTCAGGATCGGAGGTAAGATTTACGCCAAGCTTTCTAAGGCCGGCCTCATCGCCCGGAGTGGGGATATGGGTCATGTGTACTTCGCAACCGCGCAGGTGCTGAAGGCAGGTGACGGCCCTTTTTGCAGCCGGATCATTCAGCGCGCTGATGGTAAGGGCGATCAGGGTTTCTTCCACATCAAGACTCACAACCCTGCCATTCAGTACCTGTTTTTTCAGAAAGGTGATGGACCCAAGTACATCCTCCGGGATCAGGAGGCGGTCGTCGGGAATCCCGGCCAGGTGTTTGATGGCGTTGAGCATCAGGCTGGAACCGGCATGCATCAGGGGAGAGTTTTTCCCGGTGATGATGGTGCCGTCATCCAGCTGGATAGCGGCCCCGCAAAAGATTCCCTGGTTGCCTCTCCCTTTTCTGATCCCCTCCTCGGCCGCTCTCCGGGCGGGTTCCACCACCGGCCTGTCCTCCGTTTTTGCATCCACCCTGTTCATGATCATCTCCGACCTGTCGAGCGTTCCCCGGTCGTGAAAACCCATCGCATACTCACAGGCGGCCCTGAAATACCGCCGGATGATCTCCTGGTGCGCCGCATCCTGCACCACCTTGTGATCGGTTATACCGAATCCGGCACGGTTCACCCCCATGTCGGTCGGCGACCGGTAAACCGGGGTTTCACCGGTGATCTTCTCCAGGATCTTACGCAGCAAAGGAAATGCCTCGATGTCGCGGTTATAGTTCACGGTGGTTATGCCATATGCATCAAGATGATGGGGATCGATCAGGTTGATGTCGCGCAGATCCACGGTAGCCGCCTCATAGGCAATGTTTACCTTGTGGTTCAGCGAAAGATTCCAGATCGGAAAAGTCTCGAACTTGGCATACCCCGCCCGCACCCCATTGCGGTATTCATGATATAACTGGCCCAGGCATGTTGCCAGCTTTCCGCTGCCGGGACCCGGACCGGTCACGATAACTATGGGCTTTGTCGTGGGAATGTAAACATTTGCTCCATACCCGGCATCGCTTACGATCAGATCGATGTCGGCCGGATAACCTCTGGTAAACCCGTGGGTGTAAACCCTCACCCCGCGTCTCTCCAGCTTGTTGATGAAGGTTTGAGCCGAGGGTTGCCCTGAAAACCTGGTCACGACAACCGCGGTAACACTAATACCCCACTCCTTGAAATCATCAATGGTTTTCATAGCATCGGCATCATAGGTTATGCCGAAATCCGCACGGACCTTCTTCCGCTCAATATCTCCGGCGTAAATGCAAAGGATGACATCCGTCTGCTCCTTGATTTTCTTGAGCAGCCGCATCTTTACATTCGGATCGAACCCGGGAAGAACCCTTGCGGCATGGTAATCGAAAAGCAGCTTACCGCCGAATTCAAGATAAAGCTTGTCGTTGAATCTGGCAACCCTGCGGAGGATCTCAGCCGACTGATCCTCCAGGTATTTCTCATTATCGAAACCAATAACTTTCATAAATAAAGGGTCAGATGTCTCTTTTTCTCCCGAAAATCATCGGGATCAGGAGAAAGATCATAAGATTAAGAGCAGCAAAGAACATAAAGGTCGGGCGGAAACCGGCCAGATCGGCCAATTTTCCGCCGAGCAGCATGCCCAGCCCGGCTCCTGCATTCGACATGGCCATAAGAATGGCAAACATGGAAGCTGCTATACGATGGTCGGTCACCGACATGCTGGTGGCAAAAAATACGGTTTCGTAATATCCATACGACAACCCGAAAAAGAGAAGCAGGGGCCAGGCCAGCCACGATGTAGTAATGGATGCAAGCAGAGAAATGCTGATCAAAGCTGTAAAAATTGCGCCCGTCACAGCTCTTCGGTCTCCCAGGCGGTCGGTTAACCTGCCTCCGGTTATTCCGCCAAGGGTTACCCCGACGCCCCAGACTGCCGAAAAAAATCCTGCTATCATGTACGAGATCCCAAAGGACTCGCGAAGAAAAGGGTTGACAAGCTGGTTGGTCCCGCCCGTAATCAGCGTGCAGAGTATACCGAGCAACCCGACACCAATCACCGGCCTGCTGGCAAAAGCCCTGAAAGCGCTTGCGTCAAAGGCCCTGCTTGCCGGCCGCTCAGGCTCCCGTGCACGAATCACAAGGGGTAAGGGAAGGAGCGTCATGGCAGCCAACGCCAGAAAAACAACCGTCCAGTTTGCATGGTGCGACAACAATCCCACCACGGCTGCAATCACTATGATGCCAACAGCCCTGCCGGCCACCATGATTCCCTGGATCTTTCCCCGCTCTCCCGGAACAGTCGTATCAAGCGCAAGCCCATCGGTACAGGTGTCGTATAACGCCATACCCGTCAATGTAAAAAATGCTGTTGCCGCCAGCAGGGGAAAAGAGGTTACAGGATGAATGAAGGGAAAGATGATCTGACCGCAGGCCTGCATGAGCAATCCCGCCACAATGTATGGTTTTCGGTAGCCTGATCCGAATAAACTGACACGGTCGCTCAGATATCCCCAGACAATTTTCAGTATTAGCGGTATGATCGCAATGGCCGAGAACAGCCCGATCCTGGTCATTGAGAGATCATAGGACCTGAGATACAAGGCATTGAGAGAAGTGAAATAGCCCAGAACGGAACCTTGCGCCAAGTAGAGCATTCCGAAAAGAAGGTACCTCTCTGTCCTGAAAAATGCCAAGTATGGAATGTATGAATGACAAAAGTATGAAAGTTAAAAAAACGTTAAAAGAATTGCCTGGAATCTCCGGGTAAAATATTTTTGCAGCGGAATTCATTCAAACTATTTGCTATGGAAGTGAGTGTTGAGAATATTACCATGTTTTACGGCTTCCAGAAAGCTGTCGACGGTGTCTCTTTCAAAGTCAATGAAGGAGAGATCGTTGGTTTCCTGGGACCCAACGGCGCCGGGAAAACAACTACCATGAAGATCATCACCTGCTTTATGGAGCCCGGCGAAGGCGATGTCAGGGTAGGGGGTTTCTCGGTCAGGGATAACCCCGAAGAGGTTAAGAAGCACATCGGATATCTGCCCGAAACCAATCCGCTCTATAAAGAGATGCCGGTGCTGGATTACCTGAGATTTGTTGCCGCGATACAAGGCGTACCGAATCACCTGATCCGCGAAAGGATCGCCGAAATGGTTCAGGTTTGTGGCCTGACCAGGGAAAAGTACAAGAAGATCGGCGAACTGTCGAAAGGATACCAGCAAAGGGTTGGCCTTGCACAGGCCCTGATCCATAATCCTTCGGTGCTCATCCTTGATGAACCGACCGCAGGGCTTGACCCTAATCAGATCGTGGAGATCAGGGAACTGATCCGCAAAATCGGGAAGGAAAAAACGGTGATCCTTTGTTCACATATTCTGGCCGAGGTAGAAGCCACCTGCGACCGGATCGTCATCATCAGCCAGGGAAAACTGGTCGCCGACGGAACCGCTTCCGCCCTCCGGAAACAGGCCCAGCCCAAGGAGATTCTCAAGGTTACGATCGAGGAAGGAGACCGCGATGAGATCTTTCAGACGCTGAAAAACCTCGACACCATCGAACTGGTCGACCTTCTTCCGGAGTACTCCCAGGCCTTTGAGATACAGAGTAAATCCGGGACCTCCTCACGCAAGGCTATCTTCCGGCTATGTGTGGAAAAAAATTGGATTCTCACGGAGATGACCCCCGAGGAGAGAAAACTTGAAGAGGTATTCAGAGATTTAACAGTGAATAACTAAAACATCTGATCATGAATAAAATCTGGATTATCACCAAAAGAGAACTGAAGTCTTTTTTCGACTCCCTGATGGCCTACATTCTGATCGTTCTTTTTCTGGGTTTCAGCGGATTCTTTACCTGGCTTTACGGTGGGGATATATTTCTTCTGAACCAGGCAAGCCTTCAGGCGTTCTTTGGTATCACCTTCTGGACGCTGTTTTTCTTCATTCCTGCCATCACCATGGGATTGCTTTCAGAAGAGCGCAGAGCCGGAACACTGGAACTACTGGTCACCAAACCGGTTACCGACTGGCAGATCATCACCGGAAAATTCTTGTCGGCTTTCCTGCTTATCTGTATAACCCTGGCGCTGACCATTCCCTATTACATCAGCGTGGCCGCCATCGGAAAGGTCGATCACGGCTCGGTCTGGATGGGTTACCTCGGACTGCTGTTCATGGCAGCCTCCTATATCAGCATAGGCCTTTTTGCAAGCAGCATTACAAACAACCAGATCGTTGCCTTCCTGGTCGCCCTTTTTATCGGGATTTTCTTTCACCTGATATTCGGACTGCTCGGAAGCGGATCGGTCGGAACCGTTGCCGGTGTGCTGAATTATCTCAGCCTCTCAACCCATTTTGAGAGTATGGCCAGAGGCGTGATCGACACCAAGGATGTGATCTATTTTTCATCCCTTATCATCGGCGGACTGATCGGTACCGAACTGGCGCTCTCAAAAAGAAATATCTGACATGACAAAGTATTTCATGCTATAAATGACGGTTATCTATGAAAAGGAAAAAATCCGCTTTAACATATATCCTGCTGGTTGCAGGCGTTCTGGTGCTCCTGAATATCCTCGCCGACCGGTTTTTCGTCCGGCTCGATTTTACAGCTGATAAACGTTATACGCTCAGCCAGGCTACCAGGGATATTCTGAAAGAACTGGACAAGACGGTCACCGTGACGGTTTATTTCTGCTAGGAGATGGCCACCGATTTCACACAACTTCGCCGGGACTTCAAAGACATGCTGACCGAATATTCAAATCGTTCGGATGGAAATGTGGTGTATGAATTTATCAATCCCAATCAGGATGAAGCCACCGAACAAAAAGCTATACGGGAAGGAATTAATCCCGTGCTGATCAATGTCCGCGAAAAGGATCAGATAAAACAGCAAAAAGCCTATCTGGGAGCTGTGGTGAGTTATGGCGACCGCAGGGAGGTCATTCCCCTGATACAACCCGGGTCAGCAATGGAATACAGCCTGACAACGAGCGTTAAAAAAATGACGGTGGAGAACAAGCCGGTCATCGGTTTTGTTGAAGGTCACGGAGAAACACCCCTCAATGCCATGGTACAGGTCCTTCAGGCGTTGTATGTGCTCTATGATGTGGAGCCTGTCAACCTGGCGGATTCAGCTTTGCATCTCGGAAAATACAAAACCCTCGTGATCATCGGACCAAAAGATTCCATTCCACCCGACCAGCTTGTCAAGCTGGATGACTTCCTGGCTCTGGGAAGAAACATCTATGTGGCGTTTAACCGGGTAGAGGGGAATCTTCAGACTGCCAGCGGAACCGCTGTCAGTACAGGCCTGGAAGAATGGCTCGGACAGAAAGGGATCAGGGTGAATCCCGACTTCGTCATCGACCAGAGTTGCGGGAGCGTAATGGTCAATCAGCAGCAGGGGCACCTCACCTTCCAGTCAAGTATGAGATTTCCCTATCTTCCGGTCATTACAAATTTTGCCGAAACACCTGCCACGAAAGGACTTACCAATGTGCTGCTCCAGTTTGCCAGCTCCATTGATTATACAGGGAGCGGAGATCTTGTCTATACGCCACTTGCAACATCCTCCGTTAAATCGGGCAGGGAGTCGGCGCCGCTCTATTTCGACATCACCCGTAACTGGCAGCAGAGTGATTTCCCGCTCTCTCAGCTTACGGTATGCGCCAGACTCAGCGGAAAGATCTCCGGAAATGCCGTATCGAGCATTATCGTGGTATCAGATGCCGATTTCCCGGTGAACGGAGAGGGGCGGGGAGCCAGGGAACTGCAGGGAGATAACCTGAATTTCATCGTCAACGCCATCGACTGGCTTTCGGATGATACCGGACTGATTGAACTCAGATCACGGGAGGTGACGGCACGCCCGCTTGATCCTATGGAAGATGGAAAAAAGGCACTGATCAAATATCTCAATTTTCTCCTTCCGCTTCTGCTGATCATCGGATATGGACTGTTTCGCTGGCAGTACAGAAGAAATCTTCGTATAAAACGAATGAATGAAAACTATTTCTGATATGAAAAAGATCGACAATAAGGTTTTGTTGCTGATATTCCTGGTGCTTGCAATTGCAGTGGGCATCTTTTATTATGTCGACCAGACCGGAGGAGACCGTTCTTTCCGAAACGATCTGATCGACATCGACTCTGCCGGTATCTCCGCCATCACGGTTTACCCGAGAGGTGGAACCAGCTCTGCCTATCAGCTTTCACGAACGGGCAAGGAATGGAAGGTGGTTATCAGGGGCAGGGAGTTCCCGGCCGATTCCAATGCTATACGTAACACCATATCCACGTTGCTCCAGGTCCGGCCGGCCAGGGTGGCCGGTAAAGGAAGCGAATCCTGGAAACAATTCGACCTGACCGACTCCCTTTCGGTGCGGGTGGTCGTGGAAGAAGATGGCAGGGAGGCCGCTGACTTCCGGATCGGAAAACTGACATTTGCGCAAACCCCGGCTGCCCCCGGAACCGGCAGGAACCAGAATTTCTCACCGCTCAGCCATATACGTGTCGCCGGCGACGACAGGGTGTATGTCGCAGAGGGATATATTGCCATGCTTTTTTCCGACAATCCGGCCATGTTCCGCAACCGGACGTTGCTTCGCCTCCCGAAGGAAAGCATCAGTCTGCTGACCTTCACATATCCCGGCGACAGCTCCTTCGTGCTTTCAAAGAGCGGCAATAGCTGGACCACCAGTGGCCGGCCTGCTGATTCAGCCAAAGTTGAATCCTTCCTTGCGACCCTTGCAAATCTTTCAGGCCATGAATTTGCTGATGATATAACCCCTCCTGCCTTCTACCCCTTCCGGCTTGCCATCGAAGGAGAGGGATTGACAACGGTCCGGCTCTCCGGCTTTTTCATGGAAGAGCCGAAAAACTACCTGGTTGAATCATCCCTCCAGCCGGGAGTACTTTTCGGATCGGCAAATCCGGGGCTATTCTACCGTGTTTTCCCGTCACCGCAATACTTTTTAAAGCCCTGACGCAGGATTACAAATTTCCGGGTGTGGCTCTGTCATTTGAAGGTAAAACCCACCCTTATTCCAAAGATATGCGTATAGGCCAGGGTTGCTGAAGTGGAGTAGAATTCCTTTATCTCTGTGCCATCCGGCTTTGCTAGATACTGATATTCCCAGTAATGGTGGTCGCCTCCGATTGCCCACACCGAATACTCCGCAGCCAGATAGATTCCCCATCTGGTATCAATAAGGCCTCTGACGCCCAGTTCAGCGGTCAGGAACAACCCGCCGCGGGTGTAGGTATCATACTCATGATACTCATTCCAGGCGATACCCGGGAAAATGGTATATGTATATGAATAGATGTTGGAGGAGGGGATGTTCAGCAATACTTTGTATCCTGCATTGACTGCCGCAACAGGGGAGAATCTTCCCTTCAGCGCGGTGTAACGGATTTCGGCGAAGAGCGGGAGGAGCGACAGGTTGGCTGAATAGGGCCCGTAGGTCGGTATGCCGGTGAAACGCTCCAATCCGGCACCCCCGCCCACGGAGAGATAACTGTTGAGCGGGTATCCGAAGCTGCTGCGGAGGCCGCTGAAAAGATCCCCTCCGGTGGTGATGACCGAAAAGGAGGTAACATTGTACCACCGGACGTCCTGGCCGGCAAGACAGGGTATGAATGCCAGGAAGATCACGACAACCCGGAAGGACCTATTCACCCTGGCCGGCTTCATGATCCCCCTTCAGCCGTTTGGATTTTTCAGTCTCAACATTGGTGAACCTTTTCACCTCTTTCGCCGGATCGAACATATACCGGTAGGTTGCGTGCTTTCTGACCACCGGCAGATCCAGTAACCGGTAGATCTTGTTGACGGTGTTGTTGTAATCGCCTACCCACGACATATCCAGCACCCTGATCCCGTTCCGGATGCACGCATCCACCATGGTGAGAAACAACGCACCGGTCACACCCGACCGCTGGTATTCGGGAATGACGGCTGTAAGCAATTGCCGGGCACGGTTTATCGTTCCGCTCTTCTTGTACCAGATAAACTTCAGGATGTTTATAAGGTTGAGCTGGCCGTTTCCAAGTTTTTTCAATATCTGGTTCACATCCGGGAACACGATCACCAGGGCAACCGGCTGATCATTGTCATAACCGAACCAGATAAACTGTTCATTAATGATGGGTTTGGCTTTGCGGAAGATTTTTTCTATCTCCTTGTAATCAAGCGGGGTATAGTCCTCATGGAAGTCTTCCCAAACCTTGTTGTAAACAGTGCAAATGTCGCGCAGATATTTTTCCTTATCTGAAAATGTGAAGTGTTCGAAACGGAATTTCTCCTTGATATGCATCGAAAATTTCACCTGCCGGTCAGGGAAGGGCTTGGAAAGATCCTTCTCATAAGAAAACTGCTCGAAATAGGTTTTAAAACCATATGCCTCGAAAAGATCACGGTAATATGGAAAGTTATAGGGCATACCGTAGAAGGGGAGATGGAATCCTTCAATGAGCAGTCCCCAGTTGGTGAGGTTCTCCCCGAAGGTAATGGGACCATCCATGGCCTCCATACCCCTTTCCTGAAGCCACTGCTTCGCCCTGTCGAAAAGGGCAGAGGCTGCTTCCCTGTCGTTGACACACTCAAAGAAACCGATGCCTCCCGTCGGCTGCTCATGTTTCGATGCTTTGCCCTTGTTGTAAAAGGCTGCAATACGGCCAAGCAGATTCCCCTGATCGCTCATCAGCACCCACCGGACGGCATCCCCATCTCTGAAGAGGGAATTTTCGGCGGGATCAAATGTCGAATCAACCTCCGCCTGCAAAGGGCAAACCCAGCAGGGGTCGCCCCGGTACAATTCCAAAGCCACCCTGTGAAAGGCACGCTTTGACACTTTATCCTTAACCTCCAGCAATTTCATCCGAATCCTGTTTATGTCACAAATTTACCATTTTGCTATTTAAAACTGCTTATCCTTGAAACAATAACGCTTCATCACCTTGTATGCATCGCCGATCCCCAGTTCTCCCGCCTGACTCAGATCCTCACAGGCAGCCTGGTTCTGGCCAAGGATCAGCAGCAGGAGAGCTCTGTTGAAATATGCTTCAGCAAAACTTTTCCGCAGCCTGATTGCTTCCGTCAGATCGTCGATGGCCCGGAGGTATTCTCCCTTTGCTGCAAAGGCTGTCGCCCGGTTGTACCAGGCGAAATAAAAATCCGGATCCAGCCCGATCGAAAGGGTGTAATCTTTAATTGCACGCTCATAGGTTGGAGTTATCAGCGATGAAACAGAATCAGCCGGAAATACAGCCACATCGGGCCCGATGGTAATACTTTGCCGGTATTCCATGTCGCGCTGAAGTCGCTTTAACTCCTCAATCCGTGCATTGCCACGGCTGAAATAGGAGAGCACAAACGCGGGATCCATGGCGATGGAGGAATCCAGGTCGGGAAGGGCCTTATCCGGATAGCCGGTAATGGTCAGGGCTACACCCCGTTTCATCAGACTTTCCGGATGGGGGCCGAGCGAATCCATGAGTTTGGTCTGTTGGATCGTCTCCAGGGCGAAAACACTGTCGGAGAGAATGCTTTCCCGATTGGTCAGTGCGATGATCGTGGTGTAATAATGTTGTTTGCGATAGGTGTCATACAAGTAAACCAGACTGTAATCGGCCTTGCCGCTGAATAGGGTGAACTGTGGCAAAAGTTGAATATCAACCGACTGGTTCTGGAATTTGCTGCCGGGAGTGTTCATCTCTTCAAAGTCACCCGTTAGTGAGACCAGGCTCTTGAGGTAATCCTTGTTTCCGGTGATCAGTGAATCCGGCCTGTTCATCCTGATCTGTCCGTAGGTTTCAGCCTTTCGGAGATCTTCCAGAGCCCCCTCCCTGTCTTTCAAGGCGATCTTTACCCGGCTTCTTTCATAGAACGCATCCCCATACCCGGGGAACAGGTCGAGGGTCTTGTTGAGATCCTCCAGGGCCCCCTGGTAATCTTTTATTTCCGCCTTAAGCAACCCCCGGTAGTAAAGACTGGTGATGTTGTTCGGGTTCAGCCGCACGACGAAATCAAGATCCCTGACCGCCTCCCTGAATTTCTTCTGGTCCATCAGGATCAATGCGCGGTTGAAATAAGCATAGGAATTATACGGGGCGCTTTTGATCACCCCGTTGAGATCCTCCAGCGCTCCCTCCATATCCTTTAGCTTGATCCTTGCCAGCGAACGGTTGAACCGGGCATAGATATTTGCCGGATCCGCATTCAGGGCCTTTTCAAAATAAATGAGCGACGAATCAGCTTCTTCCTGCTCCAGAAACAAGGATCCGATCTGGAGCAGCGCGTATATTCCTTCGGGATCTACCTCTAAAGCCTTTCGGAATGAAAGCATGGCATCCTCTTCCCTCTCCAGTTCCAGCTCCGCATTGCCTTTGACAAGATAAAACACCTCGTTTTCCGGATCCAGCCGGATGGCCTGGTTACAATCCATGATACAGGCATAATATCGTTTCAGATAAAACTTGATCCTGGCTCTGGCAAGGTAGATTTCAGCATTCATGCTGTCGATCCTGGCTGCATCCGACAGGTCGGAAAGCGCTCCGTAATAGTCGGCAAGTCTCGTCCTGACCTCTGCCCTGTTAATGAAGACCTCCGGAGCGAACGGAGCGATATCGATCGATCGCGAATAGTCCTGCTCGGCGCCAAGATAGTCATCCAGACCGTACTTTGCATATCCGCGGAGAAAAAATAACTGTGCCGAATTGGGATTACGTAAAATCGCGTCATTCATCAGAGAGAGCGCTTTCAGGTAATCCCCCGCTCTCAGAAACTCCTGACCAGTCCGGATGTCATTCCAGACACCCTGGGAGTGTCCGATCAAAAATGGCCATCCCAGGACCAGGATCTTTACCGCAGTTAAAACAGCAGCTTGTATATGGAGAGCAACATGACGCATGGCAATGTAAAGGAAGCGAAAATAACTAATTTTCATTCCTGAATATTGTATATTCGCCTGTAAAACAGAAGAGATTTTGAGGTCTGAAAGCCGTTTCGATACCAATTGCCATCAGGGCGACAGAAAGATCATCCGTGGCTGGATCATGTACGACTGGGCCAACTCGGTGTATCAACTTACCATTGCATCTACCATTTTTCCCATCTATTTCAACACCGTAACGCGCGACGGCGACTCCTTTACCGTTGATTTTTTCGGTATTCCGGTTATCAATACAGTTCTTTACTCCTGGTCAATAGCAGCCGCCTATATCCTGGTAGCCTTTATGTCGCCGTTACTTTCGTCGCTCGCTGATTATACAGGCCGCCGCAAATTGTTCATGAGACTTTTCACCTGGCTTGGATCGCTCTCCTGCATCGCGCTCTTTTTCTTCGGGAAAAATACCCTGGAACTGGGTATCATAGCGTTCACCCTTGCAACCATTGGTTACGGAGGCAGTATTGTTTTCTACAACTCTTTTCTGCCGGTCATCGCGCGCCCGGAGGATCAGGACCGCATCAGCGCAAGCGGTTATTCCATGGGGTATCTGGGGGGTGTAGTGCTGCTGCTTTTCAACCTGCTGATGATCATGAAACCTGAACTCTTTGGTATAGAGGAAAATACCACGCTGCCTGCCCGAATATCCTTTCTTACCGTTGGCGTCTGGTGGGTCGGTTTTTCGATCATTACTTTCAGCTGCCTGCCAAAGTATACCTTCAGGAAGCATAATCCCGGCGAGCGGATGATTACACAGGGATACCGTGAGCTTAGAATGGTTTTTATGCAGGTCAGGAAATCATATCACCTGCGGTTTTACCTGGCAGGTTTCTTTTTTCTCATGATGGGACTGCTGACTGTGATGTACATGGCAGCATCCTATGGCGAAAAACTGCTGGGGCTGAAGGAGGATGTATTGATTCCTACCATCCTGCTGATTCAGCTGGTGGGAATGTCGGGCGCATGGTTGTTTGCCCGCATCTCTTCAGGTATCGGTAATCTGCAGGCACTCATCCTTTCCCTGCTGATCTGGATCCTTATCTGCATAGGGGCCTGGTACATAACCGGCGCAACAGGTTTTATTACCGCTGCCTTCTTTATCGGAATCGTAATGGGTGGAACACAGTCTCTGGCGAGGTCCACCTACTCGAAAATGCTTCCGGAAACCACAGACCATACCTCCTTCTTCAGCTTTTATGATGTGGTGGAGAAATTTGCCACGGTCTTCGGGCTCTTCAGCTTCGGCATCATGGAAGCTGTCACGGGGAGCATGCGCAATGCCGTCCTGGTCATTATCCTGTTTTTCGTTGCAGGACTTTTTTTTCTGCTTATGATGTTCAGGCACCGGTTGCCTGCAGCAGCTTCCGGTAAACTGCCTGCCTGATCATCCGTCGCTCCAAACCGCGGACTGGTTAACGGTTTTGTTCAATTGGAAAGGGAACCAGGCAGTCATTCTGTTGTAAAACACTCATTTCTCACGGTAAAATCCCTGTTTTTCCGGTTATCCCCGGTTACCGTCTTAAAAAGGCATTTCGGATACCGGAAACGTTTGATCATGTAATAAAATTGATGCCGGCTTCATATGATTGTACTTTTGAATCATAAAAATATTAACCATAAAAACCTCAAGCCATGAAAAAGATAATGCTGATAACGCTGGTACTGGTATTCGGTATCAGTTCCTATACGCTGGCCAGTGAAGAAAAACAGGACAAAAGATCACTGAAGGAACGTCACATCAAAGATCTTGATAAAACAAAACCTGAGGGGATGAAAGCATTTTCCGGTATGATGTCGCCGAAAAAACTTGTGAAGATCAATCCATGTGATCAGTGTGTGATCCGGCCGCCCCAGAACCAGCAGTGATCATCAGTCATAACAACCGATATAGCGGGATATGACAAGACGCTGTATCTCGGAGGTTCCTTCACCAATTTGCAACAGACGCTGATCGCGGTAGAACCGCTCGATGTCATAATCTTTCATGAGGCCGTACCCACCATGGATCTGTACGGCCTCATCGGCTATTTCACGTGCGATCTCTGAACAATAAAGTTTCGCCATAGCGGCTTCCCTGGCAAATGGCTGACCGGTTGATTTCAGCCAGGCTCCCTTGTAAAGGAGGTTCCTGGCAAGTTCGATCTTAGTGGCCATATCAGCCAGTTTGAAAGCATTGATCTGGAAATGGGCGATCGGTTTGCCAAATTGCCTGCGCTCTTTTGCATACCGCAAAGCCATTTCAAAGGCGCCCTGGGCAAGACCCAGTCCCATTGCAGCTATGGCAAGCCGGCCACTGTCGAGGGTGTTCAGCATAATCTTCGATCCTTCGCCCTGTTTCCCGAGAAGGTTGGATGCCGGGACCCTGCACTCGTCAAAAAAGAGCTGTGCTGTGTCCGATGCACGCCACATCATCTTCCCATGCATGGGGACCCTCTTGAATCCAGGGGTATCGGCCTCCACAAGAATGGTGGAGAACTCCTTGTGCCCATCCTTTTCGCCGGTCACAACCTGCACAGTGGCCCCCTTATTGATGTCTGATGCGCCGTTGGTGATGAAGATCTTGGAACCGTTGATGATCCAATGCCCGTCTTCCAGCCTTGCGGTGCTTTTGGTGTTACGTGAATCAGAACCGGCCTCGGGTTCAGTCAGTCCGAATGCCCATAATGCCTCGCCGGTCGACAGTATCGGCAGGTATTTCTTCTTCTGATCCGCTGTCCCGTAATTCATGATGGGTCCGATACCAAGCGAGATGTGTGCGGCAATGGTGGCAGCCTGCGAACTGTCGACCCGTGCAAGTTCTTCCACCGCAATGACATAGGCAAGTGTATCCATGTCGCTGCCCCCGTATTCCTTGGGACTCCGGAGTCCGAAAAGACCGATCTCCCCCATTTTTCTTGTGAGCGGTATCGAAAACTCTCCCTTTTCGTCCAGCTCCTTCGCCACCGGACGGATCTCCCGCTCGGCAAAGTCCCGGACCGTCTTCCGGATCAATTCATGTTCTTCGGTGATGTACATATGAAAGGATTTATTGATTGTCGGTTGGATGATTTCTGATATTCAATGTTTTGGGAAAGGATTAATGATATATTCCATTGGCAAGTTGTATTGCCTCGTGTAAGGCCTCCATGTTCAACCCATGTGGGATCTTCTTCCTGTCAAGATACTGAATGAAGTTCATGGTATCCAGGTTCCCCATTAGCCCTTCGCCCGACATCGGACATCCGCCGAAGCCTTTGATTACTGTATCGTATCTCCTGCAACCTGCTTCCCATGCCGCTTCAACCTTTGGAATCCAATCGCCTTTGCCGTGGTGCAAATGCAACCCGAACTCTACCGTGGGGAATTCACGAAGGATAGTGGTGAAGACCTTACCGATCATGCTCGCTTCAATTTCGACCGAGACATTAGACAAAGGTATGATTGTCGCGCCAATTTCTCTCAGTTTAGCGATCCATTCCAATAGCAGGTCAATGCTCCAGGGATCGCCGTATGGGTTCCCGTATGCATAGGAAATGTAAATCACGGCCTTTTTCCCGTGTTGAGCGCATATGTTGAGCACATGAGCCGTAGTGGCATACACCTCCTCCACATTTGAACGGACGTTTTTCTTCAAAAAGGTGGGCGTGAAGGCAAAGGGGTAAGAAAGGGTGGTCATTTCGGGAATCAGGACCGCCTTATCGGCTCCCTTTCGATTCAGGACCAGCAACATCCGTTCGGAACAGGATTTCAGATAATCAAGTCTTGCAAGGACTTCCGGCGTATCAGCCATTTGAGGAACTACACGGGGATTTACGATACTGCCAGTCTCAACGGCATAAAAGCACGTACGGAGCAATGTATTGATGAATCGCACCTTGGCGTCAGTGGGGATGAACTGTTCAACCCCCTGCATGCCTTCCCTCGGCGATTCGATGATCCTGATGATACGTGTTTTTGTCATAAGAGTCAGGAACGACCGGAAAGGGATTTCGGGATGCGGCCATTGCGGATAGCTTCGGAGCGAAGCCGCCGGCCAACAATCCGTTCAACCATGGGGCCAATTTCCAATATTTTGTCTACATCCAGTTGTGTATCGATCCCCATCTCATCCATCATCACTACCATGTCCTCGGTCGAAACCAGTCCGACGATGTTAGGATCCTTGTAATAGTACTTGCCGGTGCCGGTCACGGGAACTCCATCCACGAAATTGGCAGGCTGCCCGCCGATTCCGCCCATGGTTGACTCGTAGCTGACCATTCCTGCCTGCAGGGCAGCCAGTACGTTGGCAAGTCCCCAACCACGTGTGGTATGCAGGTGAACGATCTGTTTCTCCAATCTGACACCCGAATCAAGCAGCCTTGAAAAATACTGGTAGATGCGGTCGGGAGATGCTGATCCGTCGTGGTCGGCATGTTCCACATCGGTTACCCCGATGTCGAACCACCGCTTGGTAAATTCGATTGCCTCTTTCATATCGGTCGGCCCATCTACCGGACTTCCCCATATGGTGCTCACCGTTCCGTTAACCTTCAGCCCCGCATCCCTGGCCATTGGTACATATTTTTCGGCCATCTTCCAGTAGTCGGCAAGGCTGAGGCCCGAATTGGTGCGGTGGTGACCCTCTCCGGTAGAGACCATCAGCAGGATACGGTCGGGACCCCACCCCTCTTTCCGTGCTTCTATGGCCCTTTCGATGGCCTTCTCCCGGATGGTGATGACGGTCAATGAGACCTGACCGATCAGATGGGCAATTTTCTTACTGTTTCTCAGTCCCTTCAGTACCTCCTCCGCATCCTTAAACTGAGGCATTCCTTTCGGATTTCCCAGGTTTGTCACTTCGATATGCCTGAACCCGGCCAGAATCAACTCCTCGGCCAACCATATCTTGGCATCGGTGGGAATGAATTTCTCTTCGTGCTGAAAACCGTCTCTGACGGTGATGTCTCCTATTGTAACTTTTTTTGGTATGTTCATAAAATTGAAAATTGTGAATGATACTTAGTTAATAATGTTCATTTCGGGAATATCTCCCTCCATGATCAGGGTACCTTCTGTTGCTTTGATAATCGTTTCAACGCTGACGCCCGGAGCCCGTTCGATCAGCCGGAACCCTCCCGGAGTGACATCGATCACGGCTAAATCGGTCACGATGCGTTTCACGCAGCGAACGCCGGTCAGTGGTAGCGTACATGTTTTCAAAAGTTTAGGGTTGCCTTCTTTGTCGGTGTGCTGCATGGCTACGATGATGTTCCTGGCAGCGGCAACAAGGTCCATGGCGCCTCCCATTCCTTTGATCAGCTTACCCGGCACCTTCCAGCTTGCAATGTCGCCGGTTTCCGATACCTCGAATGCCCCCAGCACCGTCAGGTCAATATGCCCTCCCCTGATCATGGCGAAACTGGCCGCCGAATCAAAAAAGGCGGCCCCCGGAAGGGCGGTGACCGTTTGCTTTCCCCCACCCTGGCCCGCATGGCCGAAGGCGGACTCTTCGACCAGCTGGCGGGCGGCTT
>CAYWHQ010000007.1:0-18451 GCA_964457665.1 uncultured Prolixibacteraceae bacterium
CCATTCATCCACTTTTTCCGGGGTATAGGTGTGGGTAACGACTGCATCCACGGCTTCGCGGTAGCATTCCACGACAGTCTTCACATACTCGGGAGAACGGCCCCGTCCTTCGATCTTGAGTATTGACACTCCTGCGGCGATGATTCGGTCGAGGAATCCTATGGTGCAGAGGTCCTGGGGCGACATGATATACTCGTTATCGACCACCAGTTCCACCTCCCCGTCAAAGTCGGTGACACGGTATGGACGACGGCATAACTGGTAGCAGGCGCCGCGGTTGGCGGAGGCGTTGTGGTTGTCGAGGCTCAGGTAGCATTTGCCAGAGATGGCCATGCAGAGAGCTCCGTGGGCGAAGATCTCGATCCGGACAGGCTTCCCCGAAGGGCCGCAAATTTTCTGCCGGCGGATGGTGCGGACTATCGAACCTACCTGGTCAAGATCCAGCTCCCTGGCCAGCACCATCACATCGGCAAACTGCGCCCAGTATTTTACTGCGGCCAGGTTGGAAATGTTGGTCTGGGTGGACATGTGCACCTCCATGCCCATACCCCGGGCATACTGGATCACCGCCTGGTCGGAGGCGATTACCGCGTCGATATGGTGTTTCGCAGCGGCATCCAGGATGCGTCGCATCTCATTGATCTCGCGGTCATAGATTACTGTATTCAGGGTCAGGTTGGTTTTTACCCCGTTTTCCCGGCATATTGAAGCAATTCTGGCCAGGTCGCGCAGGGTAAAGTTCATCGATGAACGGGAACGCATATTGAGTGTTCCCACGCCGAAGTAAACTGAATCGGCCCCTGCCTGAATGGCGGCGATGAGGGATTCCCGGGTTCCAACCGGTGCGGTAATTTCGGGGCGGTTCAGGGATTTTTTTGCAAAGGTAGGGAAATCGCCTAAAGAACAGTGGTTTCAAAATCCCAGACACCTGTGGGACATTCCCTTGGTAGTTACCATGATATTTCAGAAACTGATTTACCACTCCCCCAATCTGTTCGTGAGTGTCTTGATGAGTGAATCAGGAAATGGTACCTTCTTCTTTATCATGTGAACGTCGTATCCCGGTATCCTTTTACAGAATCAAATGGCATTTTTACCGACAACACATGTTTTCAAGTCTGGAATTCACTAATTTTAAAGGTTATATAGGAATCATTATATGAAAAACCGATGGTGCTTGTTTTTGATGATGGTTACCATTGCTTGTCCATTGTCAGCAGAAGTTCAGTTTCGGAAAACCTATGTCAGGCCTGCAGGATCCGGGCATTCGCGGCCGTTGCGCGATAAGGTTCCGGTGGAGCTAAAACCAGGCTTCGCCGGGGAGCGACAGAAAGAACCAGGTCCTTTTTTCACAGGTGCGAAAAACCCTGTTATCCCGGAGGTTAAACATCATCCGGACAGAATTTCCCTGCATCCCGCCTTACCACTTACCACACATTTCGAAGGATTGGGTAATATAAATAATTCGCCGAATCCCGATACCGAAGGCGATGTCAGTCCGGATCATTATTTTCAAATGGTCAAATATTCCTTTGCAGTTTGGGACAAAGAGGGAAATATACTTTAAGGACCTGCAGCCAACAAAACACTTTGGGATGACCTTCCCGGTCATTGGAATACTTTGAATTATTACACTGATCCGATCCGACCTTGAATTCGACAGTATTTACACCGCTCCTTTTGTTTATGACAGTCTTTGTCCTTATCCCATTGTATCAGATACCCTGCCGTTGGACTGTGTTATTGTCGGGCTGGATGAGATCATGAAAGATAAAGAAAAATCTGAGCTCAAGGTTTACCCGAATCCGGCTTCAGATATAATGCACATTGTGATCCCCGGCATGATCAGGATCGATCAGTCAACACAGAACTATACGGCCGGCACCTTTTATCATCAGTGGAAATCGGCAGATATCGAAATTTATGACCTTTCCGGAAAAAGAAGGTACCAAAAGGAGGTCCATCAAGCAGACCCGGAACTTATCATCGATGTCTCCTCCTGGCACCCGGGAATGTATGTGGTGCGGCTGGTTTACCTGGGGAGGACGGCGGGTAGCGTAAAAGTGGTGGTTAAATGACGTGGGGAATCAACCGGTTACGGTGACGGCTTGTTTTCGGAACGAACATAATCCATGACCTTCTGTTCGATTTTCCGTTTTACCCGGTCCCATTTCAATTTCGGATCTTTGATCAGGACAGGCCAGTCGGCAAGATCCGCGTCATCAAAATAGATCATGCTTTTCAGGACATGAGCAGTGTTGTTCTGGTTGTATTTTTTTGTATAAAAACGAAGCATTTCCGGCAGCGTATAATGGTCCAGCAGGTAAAAGATATCGATAAAATCCTTGGACCGTTGCCCGCTGGTTGAAATTGCATTCAGTTTCATGGCAATGATATCCGGGGTTGAGGCCAGAAAGATCCCTTTTAAATCAACCCTTTTTTCGATCCATGGATAACGGTGCGCAAGGATGTCAACCCGGACATCCCCAATTGATCCTTTCAGTGTATTCAGATCCGTAAAATGTATTTGGAAAGGAAAATCCTGGTGTATTTTTTCCAGCAACTCTGAAGCATTGAAAGAAAAATCAGAGAACAGGTCAATATCGATGGACCTCCTGTGATTTAGCTTAAGAGCCAGCGCCGTGCCTCCGACCAGACAGAAACCAGCCAGGTACGGTTTGCCTTGAAGGGTTCTTATGAGTTCCAGTGTGACGGTCCCGACTGCTTCCGTTGATAACATCTGAAGGTTTCCAATGGTTTATTAAAGAGATGAGATATAAAATTCATGGTCTTGGGATCCAGGCAGGGCAGATCGCATAAAACCTTCAATACCTCATCGTTGCCGTAAAAACCAATTAACTTTTTCATTTCATGCAGTTCGCCCAATGAAAAAACCCGTTCAATGATCAGCCGTTTATTGGTTTGCGGATCCAATCCCCTTATATCCACATCCCAAAAAATCGTCGGATTCAGTTGCTGAATAAAAGACTGATCTGAAGGCATCTTTTCTGCTGTATCACATCAAAGATACGAATAATGGAGGATAATAAAAAATCGTTGTCAGACGGAAGCCAATGCCAAGGATAACCCCATCTGAATCAGAACTGGGGTTTATTCCCTTTTCCTTCCGATAAAGAACACGTAACCATACCAGGCTTTATACCGCTCGTACATTTGCGCTTCGTGCCGCATGCCGGCGATGAACCTTTCGGCCGTTCCGTTGCCGGCATACTTGGCCAGGAAGGCCTCCTGCACGGCCTCCTGCGGCACATAGAAATGATCGGTCCAGCAGGTCTCGGGAAGGATGAACGTTGCCACAGGAACATATCCGGCCTGCTCAACCTGGGCGACCTTGACGGGGATGGTGTCGATGCCGGGATAGGCATCCATCCAGAAGCGATCAATCTCCGCGGGTCGTTCGGGGGTGAACCAGGCCGCCTCCGAGATGGCCAGGTAACCGTCCTTTTTCAGGAGCCTACGCCATTCGCTGAGTCCGCGCTGAAAACCGATGTTGTAAATGGAGCCTTCGGCCCAGATGAGATCGAGTTCTCCTTCGCCAAAAGGAAGTGCCTCCATGGTGCCGGTCACTCCTTTCACCCGGCCGCATGCTGCGCCAGCACCATGGTCTGGCCCCCCGTGCCACAGCCGATGTCGGCAATCCGGGATTGACTATTGAGGTTTTCGATAAAACTGAGAGCTTTCAGCGTGACATCGGGACTTCCGGGTCCCTGCCGCTCCATGCCGGAAAAAAATTCACAGATCAGGTTGAAATCAAATTCGTGAATGGAAATATCTTCGTTGCTCATGATGTTAACATTTATACATGTTAAACATCCAATGGTTTAGGATACCGCGAAGATAGAAAATTCCAATAAAAGTCAGAAATTTTCGAACATTTCCATGATTCTATCCATTTTTCCATCAACAGGAGCGGGATTAAGTTTCAGGATGTGTGTGATGATCAGATAGAGATCCGTGTTTTCAAATTCGGGGATAATCAGGTTTTTCCGGAATGCCGGGCCGGAAGCATAAAAGATGGCATGCATGTTTTTATTGGAAGGGTCGTAGCCGTGGGCGCCTGCCGAGACCCGCTGTTCGGGTTTTAACCGGATGGACCAGGCACTGTCGGCAAGCAATACAAAGTCGAGGGTACGGGGATTGGTTCCGTAATGCAAATGGGCCGGAACTTCAGCGGAGCGCCAGGCGTTGCAGTGGGGGATCTTTTTCAAGGCGACGTCAGCCACCGAATCGAACGCTGGCTTCACCTTAAAAAGAACCACGGGCGAATATCCCTCGATGATCTCAAACCAATCCTTATTCACGTAATCGGTAATGGAGACCGATTGCTCACGGCTTGTTGACTGCATGCCATGGTCGGAAGTGACGATTACATTGACCTGTCCGGCAAGCGGGTGGGTATTCAGCTTGCGGAAAAAGGTGCGGAGCTCTTTGTCGAGACCTGAAACAACCTCTTTTACCTCTTTACTTTCGGGACCACGGTGGTGCCCAACGGCGTCGGGTTCATGGTAGTAAAAGAGGATCAGGTGGGGCCGTATCTCTTCAGGCATTGAGAGCCAGGCCAGAACGGTATCTCCGCGGTCGGCCAGCGGGATTTTTTCATCGTATTTTTTCCAGTAGGTTGGACGTATCCCCATTACCGGAGCCTCCGAACCAACCCAGAAGAAAGAGGCAGAGATAACCCCCTGCTTTTCGGCGGTGACCCAGATCGGTTCTCCCCCGTAAAAAACACCATCCTCCACTGCCAACCGGTCGCGGATGGCATAGGAACGATTCAGCTGCGGGTCGTAAAAACTGTTGGCCACGATTCCGTGATGGTCGGGGTAGAGCCCGGTGGCCATGGTATAGTGATTTGGAAAAGTTACTGAAGGGAAAGCAGGCCGCAGCGAGGCAGCTTTCACACCGGTTCGGGCCAGACTGTCCAGCGTTGGAAGTCTGGTAAGTTGTGGATAATCCCATCTGAACCCGTCGAGCGAGAGCA
Organism: uncultured Prolixibacteraceae bacterium; assembly: GCA_964457665.1. Lineage (GTDB taxonomy): Bacteria > Bacteroidota > Bacteroidia > Bacteroidales > FEN-979 > CAYWHQ01. The sequence goes on from CAYWHQ010000007.1 coordinate 5,000, forward strand.
TAATGATGTAAGGGCGGTCCTGTGCAAACAGGAAATCCGGCAGGATTATCGGCAGGAGCGCAATGAGCAATCTGAACAGGTTTGTTTTCATTGATTGGTGGTTGAACGATAGGTTAAAAATAGACATTTCTCAAACAGAAAGGCCGCAGCCGGAATACCGGCTACGGCCTGGGGTTATGGCAGGGGGGGGAGGGTTAGTTATTGTTGTTGGCTCCGAAGATGTACCGGATACCAATCTGCATTCTCCAGCGGGAAGCGGGATCTGAAATATTGTACACCGCGTCAGGATCAGTTCCTCCTTTATAGGTAAACTTGGGAGTGGTTCCGTCCTGTTCCATTCCTTCGATATTGATTAACTCATATGTACTGTAATTTACATACCGGCTGACACCCCATTCCTTGTTGATAAGATTCAGGAAGTTGAAAATATCGAGGGTTATTTGAAGGGTGTGACGGCTCTTGCCTGCGTTCAGGTAGAAGTCCTGCAAAAAGCGCAGGTCGAGATAGCTCTGGAAAGGTAAACGGCCGCCATTGCGAATTGCGTAATCGCCGCGGTTTTTGCTCAGATACCTGTCGTTTTCGATAAACGAATTCAGGTTTTCCCATTGCTGAGCCGGGGTTACTACGTTTCCATCCGAACCGGTGTATTCAACGAGGTTTATTTCCGACTGGTTTTGAGGAATCCAGATAAGTGCATAGTCATCGCTGGTTTCGGCATTGATGTGACGAGAATTGTTGTATACATAAGAGTACCGCGAACCGGAACCTCCGTTATAGAAGATACTCAGACCGGATGCAAAATTTTTGGCATATTCCTTTTTGTAAGCAATAAAGGCCATAATACGGGAACCCGGATCGAAAGCCGACCAGGAGAGATCAATATGGTTACGACCGTTCACATTGGCAACATAACGCCATTGCGAGGAGTTTTGTGAGGAAAGTGCGTCGTTCATCGATTTGGCCTGTCCGTAAGTGTAAGCGATGGAGGCCTGCAATCCTTTGCTGAAGGTTTTCTTAAGCTGAAGGGTAGCATCCCAGGCGTAACCTTTGTTGGTATTATCACCGATCATGATGTAGGAGAATCTCTTATCGTTGGTACCGCTACCATAGATCCACCGGGTGTCGGGACCCATGGTCAACTGCCTGGTGGGAGGCGTAACATTCACATTATAGTAAATCATGTTGTTCAGCACTTTTGTGTAAACAAATTCGGCGGTGGCAACCAATCCCCAGGGGAGCTTTTTATCCACGGCAAGATTGGTGCGGAGTACCTGCGGATATTTGAAGTTTTCGGAAAAGAGATCGATCTGACCTTGCGGAACAGGATTTCCCTCTCCATAAAAATCACGGTAGGTAGGCTGGGTCTCCCAATTTGGATTGAAAACAAAGGGAAGTGTGAAAGGATCCGTTTCCGACGGGCGGTAACGGACACCGCCAACGGTCATACCTGTGTTGTTATAAGCGCCGCCCGGCCAAACCAAAGGCAAACGGCTGGTGAACATTCCAACACCTCCACGAAGCTGAAGGTCTTCATCTCCGGTTACATCCCAGTTAAAACCAATACGGGGATTGATCATTACCTGCGGTTTCGGCATCTTTCCCGATTCTGCACCATGCATCGAATAGTTCGATCCGGAAACGGGATCATAAATCTCTTCAATATTGGCGGCAACGGTATCAAATCCGGAAGCAGCCAGAGGTTGTTTAAGGTAGATTGGCATATCAAGGCGCAGACCGTAGGTCAACTTGAAGTTGCGATTTACCTGCCACTCGTCCTGGGCATAGATACCAGCCTGAAGGACATTAAATTTGGCAGCAGCCTCTGATCCGTCACCGGTTTTATCATCGACAAGGGAGTAGCTTCTGTCATATTGATAGTAATGTACCGGATTTGCGGTAAAGTTCGACATGAAGTCCGCAAGACTGTTGTAAATATACGAACCGTAATTCTGACGGATGAAAAGGTTGTAGGTATGAGAATACTCCACATTTGCGCCAACGGTAATGGTATGGGCCTTTTTAAAAATGCTGAAGTTATCTGTGATCGTAAGAATGTCCTGGTCGAGCTGATTAGCCGTCGAAAATGGTTCCGACCCGAAATAGATGTATCCCTTGCCGTCTTTGATCTGAACACTCGGAAAGTTTGCGCCAAGCGGATTTCGGTTGTCCCTGACGGCAGTGTACCCAATGACCAGGTCGTTGGCAAAATTATCCCAGTTGCTCTTAAGCTGCAGCGAGGTTGATTGTGTGGTGCTTTTAAAGTCCTCTCCATAATTGGAAAAATAGATGTTCGACTGGGAGGTGTAGGGGGCGATATTATGGTTGAAAACATAACTGTAACGGAACATTAACTTATGTATCTTGTTAATATTCCAGTCAATGCGTCCAAAAATCTTGTTGCTTTTCAGCTCCTCGTCGCTACCGGTATAGCTTCCGGGATCATATGCATAGGCTCCGATCAGGCTTGACCTGAGCGTATCAATTGCGCCGGATGTTGCATCACCGGCATAATTGGAGAAGAGCCAGGGTTGCGGAGTGTTTTTTCGCTGAAGTTCAGCATTCAGGAAGAAGAAAAGTTTGTCCTTCACGATGGGGGCTCCGATACTCAGACCACCAGTATAATCGGAGAAATCAGCAAGTTTTGTCCGTGCAGCTTTAGGATTTTTTTCATCTTTAACCATCGCCCAGGGGGTTTTCCCTGCCAGGCTTTCGTTTTGCATCAGGAAGTACGCAGTTCCCTCCACATGGTTTTTCCCGCGTTTGGTGATGGCGTTGATGCTTGCTCCGGCGAACCCTCCCTGTCGGACATCATATGGAGCGATCTGAACCTGAAACTGATCAATAATATCCATGCTGAAAGGCGTTCCGCCGGTCTGACCTCCGTTTGTTCCGGTAGGAGAAAGACCAAAAACATCGTTGTTCACGGCACCGTCGACAGAGATGGCGTTGTACCGGTTGTTCATTCCTGCCATGGAGATGCCGCCCTCTTTGGCGTTCATCTGGGGGGTCAATCTCACAAAGTCATCAATGGATCTGCTGAGAGTAGGGATCTGTTGAATCGTATTGTCGAGAATTACTGTTTCGGGGCCGGCCCTGTTACCATCAAAAACGTTATCTCGTTTCGCAACGATCTCGATTCCTTCCAGTTGTTCTATCGATCCGCTCAGTTTTACATCAACCTTAAATGTTTGGCCAAGAGAAAGATAGATGTTCTCTTCGACATAATCCTTGTAACCGATGTAGGTAACGGTAAGTTTGTACGGACCACCAGGGTTGATGTTGGGGACGCGGTAAAAACCCATGGCGTCGGAAACGGTTCCATATTGTGTTCCGGTTGAAATTTCCGTAATCATCACGGTAGCACCGGGAAGCGATTCCCCTTTATCATCGGAAATCCTTCCGTTGATTCCGGAGGTGGTGGTTCCCTGACCCATCGCGACCAGGGAGGAGATGGCGAAGATAGTGATGGCCATCAGTTTGTAAATAGTCTTCATAAACAATCAGTTAGGTTTTACATGGTTTAGCCACGAAAATAGAGCGGTTTGGAAAGGGCGTCATTAATTTTGGGATAAATAAAGGTTAAGAAATCCCTACAGCTTCATTTTCCCCCGCCAGGGATGAAGAAGGTCACGCTACATTAAAGATTATTTACCGGTAAGCAGCCTGGTCGATATCTTTAAGTGTTTGAAGTTTTCGGGGCGGGTGGAGATATTGGTCCAGGAATTGGTAGATTTTCAACCTTATCACTTTGGCATTGCGGGTATCGATCCGGTCGAAGGAGTGTCCTCCCGCTGCATCCTTAAAAATCTGGTATTCAAATTGTTTTCCTTCTGCCTTCAATGATTTGATAAGATGTTCCACCTCCAGGACGTTCACATCATCGTCGTTGGTGTTGGTATGGATCAGCAGGGGTGTCTTCAGTTTTTCCGCATTCCAGGCGGGTGACCGGCGCCTGTACTCGGCAATATCTTCCCGGGCATCCTTTCCGATGTGATAGGGTGCAGAAAAGAGTTTGCGGTATTCATCGTCCGAATAGCCCATCCGTGCCACAAGGTCGCTGACGGGCACGCCGGCAAAGCATACGCGGTACCATTCGGGGTGGGCGAATACACACATCAGGGCTATCATTCCGCCATGGCTCCATCCCATGATGCCCACGCGGTTACTGTCGACCATTTCATAATTCCGGACCATAAAGTTACGGGCCGCGTGTACATCGTCGTTCTCCAGTCCGCCGTAATCGATTTTCTCGTAAAAGGATTTACCGTAGCCGGTGCTGCCCCGGTATTCGGGTGCGACTACGACATATTGCTGGGCCATGAGTTCACGGATAATGTGGGTATAATAGGTTGTGAAATCGCCATGAACTCCTCCATGGGGGAGCACGATAAGGGGGTATTGCCTGTCGGGGCTGATGCCCTTGGGGATAAAGATATAGGACCAGAACTTCAACGGATTATTTACTCCCATGGCGGTGGGGTTTTTAATCTGTTTTTCGGCCACGGGCGGACCGGTGATAAAGACCTTGTCGATAAAAGCAACATCGCCGACCCGGTTAAACCATGCCAGATCGTCAACAGCTTTTCGCAGGACATCGATCTCAAAAGAGAGGCTTTCTACCTTTTTTTCCAGGTTCGCGACAGTGTTTTCCTGTGCGCTGGTTTCAGAGCTAAAAACCGGCAACACGGCCAGCAAAATAATTAAACGTGCAAGGAAGGTTTTCATACGGACGAAATTGCAGCATGTAAAGGTAAGGATTTTGATTTTACCGGGATATGGCCGGCGACAGAGGACCAGGCAGCAACTAAAGTCAGATTTCAACGCGGAAGAAAATGGGAGTGTTTAAGTTTTAAACTCTGGATGAATAAAATCAAACCAGATCTCCGATAACATCTCCTGATACAATCCACCCCCTCACCATCTCCACCCCTGATTTTGTCATGAACGACTCGGGGTGGAACTGCACCCCGCAGACATCCAGCTCTTTATGGGCCAGGGCCATGATGATCCCCTCGCCCGATCGTGCCAGTACCTTCAGACATGGGGGCAAAGTGGCGGGGTTGACAGCCCAGGAGTGATACAAACCTATTTCGGCGCCATCGGGAATGTTCCGGAAAATAGGATGCACCCTGTCGTGGATGTTTAACCTTTCCGGCCGGCCATGAACCACCTGCGGCAGGTTGTACAGCGAGGCGCCATAATACTGTGCAATGGCCTGCATGCCCAGACAAACTCCAAGGATGGGGATCCGGCCGGCATACCTTTGTAAGATTTCATTCATCAGGGGGTGTTCCTCCGGAAGTCCGGGACCGGGCGAAAAGATAATCCGGTGGTACTGCTCCGCCTCCGGTATATCCAATTCATCGGATGTCAGAATATTAAAAGTAACTTTGCCGATCCTGCGGAGTAGTTCGGCAAGATTATAGGTGAAGGAGTCGTGATTGTCGATCAGCAGGATGTGCATTGCAATCGGGAGTACGGGGCAAATTTACGATGTACAATTTATGAAACACGAACGGAGATAAGTTTTTCGATCTGTGATCTATTAATCCGGTGCTAAAAATGATCAGACAGGAGATGATCGGTGAAATGAACGGTATGGCAGGAAGGGGAGATCCCTTTGTTTTTGCCGTTGATTTCAACGGGGAGGAGGGGTTTGTTTTGAGGCCGGAGGAGGCGAGGGAGAGGGGAATCCTCTTCGACATCAATGGTCGCCGCAACTTTACGCCATTATTTGGGCGAGGCCCGGGGCGGTTTAAACTCCATCCGGTCACTTTCGAACGCTATGCGGAAACCTTTGGCAAAGTCATGGACCACCTGCAGCGGGGCGACAGCTACTTGCTGAATCTTACTGCACCTAACCGGATCGAAACCGACTTAACCCTGGAAGAGATCTTCCATACCGCATCGGCTCCTTTCCGGATATTGGTTCCCGGACGGTTTGTGGTCTTTTCGCCGGAGATCTTTGTCCGTACCGGCGAAGGCATGATCCATTCCTTTCCGATGAAGGGGACGATCAGCGCCGAAAACCGGGAGGCGGAGCAGTTGATTCTTGATGACCGCAAGGAGTTTTTTGAGCACAATACGATCGTTGATCTCATCCGTAACGACCTGGCGATGGTATCCACGGGGGTAGAGGTGACCCGTTTCCGGTATATCGACCGGATCCATACCAACCGGGGCGATCTGCTTCAGGTAAGCTCTGTGATCCGCGGAAACCTGCCCTCGGGCTGGCGGTCGCGTGCCGGGGAGATCCTCTTCAGGCTCCTTCCTGCAGGATCGGTAACCGGAGCGCCGAAGAAACGAACGGTGGAGATCATACGCGAAACAGAAGGTTACGAACGAGGATTCTATACGGGGGTCTTTGGTCTCTTCGACGGCGAAAACCTCGATTCGGCAGTCTCTATACGATTCATTGAAATGGAGGAAAAAAACCTTGTATTCAAAAGCGGTGGCGGCATCACCACCCTGAGCAATCCGCAATCCGAGTATCACGAACTCATTCAAAAAGTCTACCTGCCAATCCATAAATAATCCATCAACCCATTAATTCAACCACTTTTCAATCACCCAGACCATGAACATTTATCTATCCATTTTTATCCTTTCGGCCGCACTGTGTTTGATTTCCTGCCGGGGTAATACCGAACTGGACGCAGATACCCGTGGCATTGCCGACGCGATGTGCAGGAACATCGAGGTGATGAACAAACTCAGGGCGGCCGATCCGGCCGATTCGGCACTCACCATGAAACTGCAGGGCGATGCCAAACAGGCCCAGATCGAGATGACCATCCTTTACCAGGAGTTCAAGGAAAAATATGCCGGCAAGGTGGAAGATGAGAAGTTCAATAAAGAATTTTCAAGGAAACTCCGGAAATTCATGTTGGATTGTCCATATCTTTCCAAAAAGGACCGGGAAGAGTTTGAACGCCAGCTGGAGAGCGATTAACCGCCTTTGATCCTGGTAACCTTCAGGATCCCCCTGAACTTCAGCAATTGATGGGTAAGCATTTGCAGTTGGTGGCTGTCTTTTACCAGGATGGTCAGTTTTCCATAAAAGATCCCGTTTTTGGTATCCATTGAGATGGTGCGGATGTTGATGCCGAGTTTATTCGAAACGAGATCCGATAACTGGTTCAGAACACCTACCTCGTCCACTCCCTGGATTTTAAGGGTGGTCTGAAAATACTGTTCTGTGGCAGGTTTCCGCCATAATACCCGGGCAATTCTGTATTTGTAGCGTCGCTGCATTTCCATGGCATTGGGGCAGCCTTCCCGGTGAATCGTCACCCCCCGGGCGATGGTGATAAATCCAAAGACCGGATCGCCATACACAGGGTTACAGCAACGCGCGAGGGTATAGTTTACATTGACGAGGTGCTGGTCGAGGTAGATGACATCTTCGCTTTTATCCTCTTTGCGGGAGACGGGGGCTGGTGGTTCGGGTTCGGCGGAAGGTTCAGCGGATGGTATGACCGTGAGCAACTGCCTGATATATTTGGGATCCTCCTTTCCGGTGGCAATGGACTGGTAGAATTCCAGGTGGGTCGGATATCTGAGTTTTCTGACAACTTCGTCGAGATCAGCCTCTGCAAAAGGTACTTTCCAGTTGCGCAGTTTTCGGAAAAGGATCTCTTTTCCGGCCTCGGCTTCCTTCATCTCCTCATCACGCAACACTTTCCGGATCTTTGACCGGGTGCGCGGGGAGACCACATACTGGAGCCAGTCTATTGTAGGTTTCTGGTTCCTTGAGGTATGAATTTCAACGGTATCCCCATTCTTCAATTTATGGCGTATCGGGACTATTTTTCCATTTACCCTGGCGCCGGTACATCGCTCGCCGATGCTGCTGTGGACGGTGAATGCGAAGTCGAGGATGGTGGAGCCGGCCATAAGCCGGAGAAGGTCGCCCCTGGGGGTGAAAACGAATATGTGCGGGTCGGAAAAGGCTATACCTTCGGAAAGTTCCTCTTCGAGTGTCAGGGCACCCGGGCGTTCGATCTTTTCACGAAGTCCGGCAAGCCAGGCGTCCGATACCGATACTATGCCTCCGGCTTTATATCTCCAGTGGGAAGCGTCGCCACGCTCCGCATTCTCATCCATCCTGCGTGTGCGGATCTGTACTTCGATCCATTTATCCTGCGGCCCGAGGATGGTAGCGTGCAGGGCTTCATATCCACTTGCCCTTGGAACTGATATCCAGTCGCGCAGACGGGCCGGATTTGGTGTATACTGTGAGGTGATGAGCGAATAGATATTCCAGCAACTTGCCTTCTCTTCTTCGGGAGGGCAGTCGAAAACGATCCGCATGGCCAGCAGGTCATATACCTCCTCGAAGGGAACCTGCTGGTTTTTCATCTTCATCCAGATGGAATGGATCGATTTCGGGCGGCCTTTAATTTCGGGAGAGAACCCGTTATCAGTCAACAATTCCCTGATGGGATCGATGATTTTGGAGAGGTAGGCGTTGCGCTCTTTCTCGGTTTCCTGGAGTTTTTGTGTGATTCCGTACCAGGCTTCCGGAAAAAGCACCTGCATGGCGCGGTCCTCAAGTTCCTTCCTGGCCTGATAGAGTCCAAGCCGGTGAGCAATGATGGCAAACAGGTAATAAGCAGAGCCGGCTACCTCTTTTTGTCGTTGACGGGTCAGGTTATTGATCCGCCGCACCTCCTCAAGCCGTTCCTCCAGCTTCAGGAGGATCACCCGGATGTCGCCGGCAACAGCCAGCATCAGCCGGATATAGTTCTCGGAGTGATAGGAGGCTTTTTCCACCTTTAACTTCTCCACGGCCGCAAGACCGCGCTGGATAGCAGGCTCCTGTTTCCACTGAGCGATCAGACTGTCTGAAAAGATCTCCGTCATTAAATCAGCTTGGGCTATAAATAAAAGTGAAAAGATCAGTAATATTGTTATTTGAATTAAAAAATGCAACCCATGAAATATATCGGAGCTCATGTAAGCGCTTCGGGCGGGGTGGAAAATGCCCCACTGAATGCCGGAGAGATCGGGGCCAATGCGTTTGCCCTTTTCACAAAAAACCAGCGTCAGTGGTTTTCTTCAGCGCTTTCAAAGGAGAGCATCCTGGCTTTCAGGAACAACTGTGAAAAACTTGATTTTAAACCTTTCCAGATTTTACCGCACGACAGTTACCTCATCAATCTGGGGAATCCCGAGGGGGACGCTCTGGAGAAATCGAGGAAATCGTTCCTGGATGAAATGAAACGCTGTGAGCTGCTTGGGCTCGACCGTCTCAACTTCCACCCCGGGGCCTCGCTGGGAAAGATCAGTGATGAGGACTGCATGAAACTGATTGCCGAATCGATCAATATTACGCTTTCGAAGACAAAAGGGGTAACAGCCGTGATCGAGAACACCGCCGGACAGGGCAGCGCCCTCGGCTGGAAGTTCGAGCATCTGCAATACATCATCGGTCTGGTGGAGGATCAGTCGCGGGTTGGCGTCTGCCTCGATACCTGTCACTCCTTTGCCGCGGGATACGACCTGACCACCCCGGAGGCGTGCGAATCCACTTTTGCCTGGTTCGACAAAGTGGTCGGGTTCAGTTACCTGCGCGGCATGCACCTGAATGATGCCAAAAAAGGGCTGGGCAGCCGTGTCGACCGTCATGAAAGCCTCGGCAAGGGATTGCTGGGGATGGAGGTATTTAGGTTCATAATGAGTGACCCGCGATTCAACGACATGCCACTGATCCTCGAGACGCCGGATGAGTCGATCTGGGCGAAGGAGATCGCCATGCTGAGAGGGTTGAAATAGCGGATTCGTGGAGCTGTCAGCTTGTCAACTTTATTCCCAGCTCCTTCAATTGCTCCTCCTTGATCGCTGCGGGTGAGTCGATCATCATGTCTCTTCCGGCGTTGTTTTTCGGGAAGGCGATGAAGTCGCGGATGGAATCGCCGCCGCCGAAGATGGTGGTCCAGCGGTCGAAACCAAAGGCGATACCGCCGTGGGGCGGCGCACCATATTCGAAGGCGTTCATCAGGAAGCCGAACTGAGCCTGAGCCTCTTCGTCGGTGAAACCAAGTACGGTGAACATCTTCTTTTGCAGTTCCTTGTTGAAGATCCGGATGGATCCGCCGCCGATCTCCACGCCGTTGATAACCAGGTCGTAGGCATTGGCCCGTACAGCGCCGGGATCGGAATCCAGCAGGAGGATATCCTCCGCCTTCGGAGCGGTAAAGGGGTGGTGTTTGGCGTAGAAGCGCTGTGTTTCATCATCCCATTCGAGCAGTGGAAAGTCGACCACCCAGAGAGGCTTGAAGTCGCCCGACTTCATCAGTTCAAGGCGCCGGCCCATCTCCAGGCGCAGCTCGCACAGCGCTTTTTGGGTCTTTTCCATCTTACCGGAGAGGATCAGCAGCAGGTCGCCGGGTCTGGCGCCAAATCTTTCCGCGATCTTCTGAAGGTCGCCGGGCGCATAAAACTTATCCACGGAGGATTTAATGCTGCCGTCGGCCGCAAGCCGGATATAGACCATTCCGCCGGCCCCGATCTGGGGTTTTTTCACAAATTCGGTGAGCTCATCGAGTTGCTTTCGGGAGTATTCGCCGCAGCCTTCGGCTCTGATACCGACCACCAGTTCAGCCTCGTCGAAGACCTTAAAACCTTTGCCTTTCACCAGGTCGGTAACTTCAGTGAAGGTCATTCCGAACCGGATGTCGGGCTTATCCGAACCGTACAGCTCCATCGCGGTATCATAGGTGAGCCGCGGAAAAGCCTCTGTCTGTAAATCCAGAACCGATCTGAAAAGATGACGTGCCAACCCTTCAAAGGTTTGCAGGATATCCTCCTGGGTCACAAAGGTCATCTCACAATCGATCTGGGTGAACTCCGGCTGCCGGTCGGCGCGCAGATCCTCGTCGCGGAAACAACGAACGATCTGGTAATAGCGGTCGTAGCCTGCCACCATCAGCAGTTGCTTGAATGTTTGGGGTGATTGAGGCAGTGCGTAAAACTGGCCTGGATTCATCCGGGAGGGAACCACAAAGTCGCGGGCGCCTTCGGGCGTCGATTTGATAAGGAAGGGAGTTTCAACTTCGATGAAATGCTGGCTATTCAGGTAGTTTCTGGTTTCGAATGCCATCCTGTGTCGCAGTTCCAGGTTCCGGCGGTTGACACCCCGGCGCAGATCGAGATAGCGGTATTTCATCCGGAGCTCCTCGCCGCCGTCGGTGTTGTCCTCGATCGTGAAGGGCGGAATGGCGGAGGTATTGAGGATGGTCAGCGAGGCGACCAGGATTTCGATATCACCAGTGGGCATCTTCGGGTTCTTGCTGCTGCGTTCCGCAACCATCCCGGTGGCCGTGATCACAAATTCCCGGCCCAGTTTGCGGGCTTCCCTACAGAGCGCCGGATTGATCTCCATGTTGAATACAAGCTGTGTGATCCCGAAACGGTCGCGCAGATCAATAAAGGTAAGCCCTCCCATTTCACGGGTTCGCTGCACCCAGCCGCTGAGGGTGACCTCCCGGCCGATATGGTTCATGCGGAGTTCGCCGCAGGTATGCGTTCGGTACATGGCAAATCAATTTGAAAAGAGGTGCAAATTTAGAAAATAGCGGGAAAGAGAGGAATCCGGGAGACTGATTTATTCTGTCTCCGGATCATCCTCCTCCTCATCGCCGGGCAGATCTTCCTCACGGGCCGATTTTATCTTATGGAGCATTTCCGCCGGAATCTCATCCGAATAGTCGCTCTCGGGGAGGTCCTCATCTTTCGTTCCCCGCCCATATTTGAATTTCGGGTCGCTATGGGTACCGAGGATACGCATCGGGATACCGACAATCCCCAGCGGAGGCAATCCGAGCCGGGCCTTCAAGTTCAGCTTGCCGTCGAAGGTGGTCTGCCCTTCGATCCGGAACCGGAAACCGGCCATTTTCATTTTCGTGCGCTCCAGGGTGATTACATTCTTGCTGATGGTGGTATTCAGGTTGACTTTGGAGAGATCGGGATTTTTAATCTGGTCCCTCTCGAGGTTTTTGCTCATGGAGGTGAAGAGTTTAAGCCCCATTACCTTCACTTTTTTCAGCGAAAGGGTGCCACCCCCTTCCAAGGAGGGATAGACCGGATTCATTCCCGCGTCAAGTTTTCCTTTCAGGGAGTAATCGAGCGATACAATACCTTCGCATTTCTCTGCCGAGGGAGAGAGGTTCCGGATCAGTTCCACCTCATTATAGGCCCGCTTGATATCAAAATCCTCGGCTTTGATCTGGAAATCGAAGAAAGCCTTCATCGGGCTGAGGCTGCCATAGGCAGCTTCCATGGCCACCTTGCATCCGATCAGATCAAACGTGAGCGATTTCAGCAACAGCATTCCTTTCTGAATTTCAACCTTCCCGGTGAGATCGTTGATATCCAGTCCCTGAAACTTTATTTTCCGTAGGTCGGCAGAAAGAGCAACCTGGAGGTTTTCGGGGATGACGATCACCCCCTCCGGAGCGGCATTCCTGGTATCGGCTTTGCTTTCGACCGGCTCTTCCGGCGCCATGAATTCGTCGACCACAAGGAACCCGGAACGAAGGTTGAAACTACCTTTCAGCGGATGATTATCCTGAAGGACATAGGAGACTACGTCGGTCAGGTGACCATCGAGGGTGATGTCGGAAGCACCGTACTCTCCCTTGAACTTTTCGAACCACAGCTTCTCGTTTTCGAACCGGAAAACACCCGACCGTAAAATGAAGGGTTCAGGGAGGTAAGCAGATGTAAGGGCAATGTCGCGCAATACAAGCTTGCCGCTGTTGTGCAACCGGTCGTATCTTCCTTCCAGGGCATCCGACTGCCGTCCCTTCAGTGAAAGGTCGGTAGCCACATAACCCTTCAGGTCCATCCCTTCCTGTGAGAAGAGTTTATAGATACCGGCCAGGTCGATGGATCCCTTCGACCGGATTGTATAGATGACATTGTCGGGATTGACGATCTCCCCGCTGAGTTCAAAGGGATTGTCCTCGAAGCGGAACAGGAGGTTTTCGATCCGGACCTTTGTACCGGCCAGGGTACCTGTGCCGTTGGTGACCCGGACTGAAAAGCTGATATCGTCGACAGGACGCGGATAATATTTGGTTTTAATGCTGCCTTCATCCAGATCAAGCCGGATATCTGCAAATGGGAAGATCTTTTTGTCGGGATCATATTTACCGTTCACGTTGAGATCCACGTTCAAAATCCCTTGCAGATCGAGGCTGTCGAGGGGTATCACCTGCCTGATTTCCGACAGATCGATCCGGGTTGCCAGACGGGCCTCTACCGGTAATCCGGGTAATCCACTGAGCCTGAAGAATCCTTCCAGCCGATTGTCGAGGAAAGCTGCGTTAATACTATCCAGGTTAAACCGGAGCGTGTTGATATCATGATTGGTCGTTGTTACCGACAGGTCGAAATTGATATCCCTGATGGGTTTCGGCAAACCGGCCAGATGGAGATAGCCCTTTT